>BQJV01000091.1 GCA_021604885.1 Acidimicrobiales bacterium | reverse complement strand
GGCGGATGGGGGCACGCACGGCCGGACGACCTGGTGGTGTGAGCGCTGCCAGCGGGGCGGCTGAGGCGCTGCCAGCGGGGCGGCTGAGCTACTGCTGGCGGGCGGCGATGCGTTCGGCGCCGTGCACGTAGCGGTGCAGCTTGGCGACGGCGAAGCCGGCGTGCAGGTTCACGAGGTGGGGCGTGACCGCATGGGCCGCCGCGATGGTCTCGCTGTCGGCGCCTTCGCCGATGCGGGTGAGCACCTCGCGTTCCGTGGCGGTGAGAGTGGGGGGCGGGTAGAGCGGATCGGCGGAACGCTCGGCCCACGCATCCAGGTCGTGCAGCAGCCGCACGGCCATGCGGGTGAGCAGCAGTGCCTCGCCACGGGCCACGTTGTGGACGGCCTGGGTCACGGTGTCATCGTCGTCGGTCAGGAACACCGCGCCGGCGGCACCGGCAACGACCGTGGTGTAGGCGCGCTCGTCGTCGAGTCCGGTGGCGGCGAGTACCCGCGTCGCGGGGGCCCATTCGCGGAGTCGACGGCACACCGCACGGGCATCGGTTTCCTCGATGCGGGTGTCGAGGAGCAGCACGTCGGGGAGCTCGGTCAGGACGCGGGCGACCGCCTGGTTGCCGGTCGTCACATGGTCGATGACATCGACGCGGTCAGATCGGGGCGACCGCAGGGCGTCGCCGAGGTCATGGTCCCCGGCGACCACCACGGTCACGGTGTCAGTTGTCATGGTCTGCCCGTCTCGGTCCGCACCACTCCATCGGTGGTTCTGTCGGCGCGTTGGCCGCTGAACTGAGCCGTTTTCTGGGCCGAACGGCCCAGCACGAGGGTGGTCAGCCCTGCGAGATGGCCTCGAGCACGTTGAGTCGGGCCGCCCGACGTGCCGGGATGATCGCCGCGGCGATGCCGGCGATGGATGCCATCGCGAGATAGGAGGCCAGCGTGCCGACCGGGATCGAAACGGAACTGATGAATGTGTCGGGGATGACGGTCACGGCCGCAGCGCCGAAGACGGTGCCGAGGACGACTCCGAGGAAACCGCCGAATGCGGCGATGATCGCGCCCTCGAAGAGCACCATGCGCATCATCTGGCGGCGGGTCATGCCGACGGCGCGGACCAGTCCGAGTTCTCGGGTCCGTTCGAAGACGGAGAGGGCGAGGGTGATCGAGATGCCGAGCACGGCGACGAGGATCGCCGCGAGGAGGAGCACGGTGAAGGTCTGCAGGAACTGGTCGATGAGTCCTTCCTGGCGGTCCTGGAACTCGTCGCGCGTGTCGACGTTGACCGGGTAGTCGGCGGTGACGGCCTCGATTGCCGCACGGGCGTCCTCGGTGTCGATTCCCTCCGCGGCAAGCAGACTCACGAACTGGTCGTTGGCCGTCGGGAAGTGGGTCTCCCAGAGGGTGAGATCGACCACCGACGAGCCGTAGATGCTCAGGTCCTCGTAGATCGCGGCCACCCGCACCTGCTCGATGGACCCGTCGTTGAAGGTGATGCCGAGGGCGTCGCCGATGCCGAGTTCGGTGTCGGCGGCCACGTCTTCGTGGATCCAGATGGAACCTGGTCCCACGAGCGAACGGTCGATCTCGAGGAACCCGGGGTCGAAGTGATCGAGAGAGGTCTCGAGCTCGACGGCGGATGCGTCGCGAGTCGAGCCGTCGATGCTGAACCGGAACGCCTCGAAGGCGAACCGGAAACTGATGGCCGATTGCAGCTCGTCGATCTCGTTGAGTTCGCCGGCGAGTTCCCGGCTGAACGAGGTGTTCGGGGCGAAGTTCTCGTGGGAGATGAAGAAGTCCGAGATCACGCGTTCTTCGAGCACGTCCGCGAACGTCGCCTTGAACGAGTCGGTCACGACGGCGGCCGTCGTGACGAGCGCGACGCCGATCATCAGTGCGGCGGCCGCGGATGCGGTTCGCTGTGGGCTTCGGCCCGCGTTCTCGCGGGCCATCCGTGCGTTGGCTCGCATGGTTGTCGGCAGCCTCTTCCGGGCGAACCAGGCGACGGCGGTCGCGACCAGACCGACCACGAGCGAGCTGACGGTCTCCGCTCCGAGGTCGAACGTGAGGACGCCGACGACACCCGTCACCAGGCTGACCACACCGACGGCACCGATGATGAACACGATGACGCCGCCGAGACCGGCCCGCTTCGACCAGCCCATGATGAGGCTGGCGTCCAGGGTGCGGTACCCCACCCGTCCGAGGAGGGCGCCGACGGCGCCGAGAAGCACGACTGCCAGCGCTCCCGTCGGGGTTGCGTCGCCGCTTCCGAAGACGTCGGCGAGGAACTGGACGAGGAACACCCCCGCCCCGAGCAGTGCCCCGACGCCGGCGAGGGTGAGCACGATGCCGCCGAGGAGAAGGAGGATCGCGAGCGGCCATCGTCCGAGGAAGTGGCTCACCGGTCGGGCGAGTCGGGGGCTGATCGCGTTGACGCCGAGGAAGAGTGTGACCGCGGCGACGGCCAGGAGCAGCAGCAGCTCGCCGACGCCCAGATCCAGCACCACGGTCAACACGATGGCGATGGCCCCGAAGCCGAGCATGGCGAACCGGCCGGCCACGGCGTGGATGCGGCGAAGGCCGTAGGCGTTCGCGAACGCGGCGCCGAAACCGAACACCGGGATCACGACCCAGACCGGCCAGTCGGAGTCGCCGCCGATCGCGATGCCGACCATGAAGAGCGCCCATGCCGCGATCACGAGCGGCACCCCGATCGCGAGGTTCCGCACAGGGGCGATCTGACGGAGGCGACCGTCCTCGTTGAGCGCCATCATCGGTGTCAGGTGCCGGGCGCGTAGTGCAGGCACGATGGCACTTGCCATCGTCACGATGATCCCGACCGACACGCCCCAGATCAGCGCGGTGCGGGTGACGATCAGCTCACTGGTGGACGGACCGAACTGCAGGGTGCCGAGAAGCCACCCCATGAACCAGCCGAACCCGATCCCGAGGCCGATACCCATGACGGTGGACGCCACGCCGACGAGCAAGGCCTCGCCGAGAAGTGCCTTGGTGACCTGGTTGCCCGAAGCGCCGATGGCTCGCAGAAGACCGAGCTCGCGGACCCGTTGTCCGATGAGGATCGTGAAGACGTTGAAGATCACGAACGCGGAGACCGCGAGAATGATGATCGCGAAGGCGAGCAACACCGTGCGGAAGATGTCGACGAACTCACCGAAGTCCGACTCCTGCTCGGCGACGAGCTGCTCGCCGGTGACGATCTCGAGTGTGGGTGGGAGAACGGGCTCGAGTGCCGCGAACAACTCCTCGTCGGTCACGTCGGCCTCGGTCGAGAACTCGACGCGGTCGATTCCGACTCCGCCGTTGAGCACGTCGACGGCAGTCTCGGTGTCGAAGGCGATCTGGATCGTGTCACCGAAGAGCTGGCTGTCCTCGGGGTCGGCGAAGTTGAAGATGCCGACCAGATCGAATTCCCCCGGGCCGGTCGGCGTGTCGATGGTGTACGACTCGCCGAGCTCGAAGCCATTGTCCTCCGCGGCGCGACTGTCGATGGCGAACTCGGTCGCAGCCGCGGGCGGGGCACCGTCGCTGATGAACAGACGGGGTGTTGCCGAGTTGTCGGGCCAGTTGAGTCCGATGTTGACGCCGAAGCCGGCGATCAACCGCTCGCCGTCGATCTGGGGAATCACGTCGAACTTGAGGACGTAGGGCTGGACGTTGGTCACTCCCGGCACGGCGGCGATCTGATCGCTCACGGCGAGATCGAATGGCGGGCGCAGTGTTTCGTCGCCGAAGTCGATCGAGGTACGGACGGCGTAGTCCGTTCCGCCCTCGATGTCTTCGGCCAGATCGGCGAACTGCGAACGCTGTGCGTCGGTAAAGACGAAGACGCCGACCGTGAACATGACGCCGACCGTGACGGCGGAGCACGTGAGCAGGAAGCGGAACGGCTTTCCCGACACATTGCGTCGGATGAGCTTCCAGATCATCAGCGCAGCCGCTTCATCTGGTCGATGACCTGCTCGGCGTCAGGATCCGTCATCTCGTCCACGATCTTGCCGTCGGCGAGGAAGATGACCCGATCCGCGTAGGCAGCCGCGACCGGGTCGTGGGTGACCATCACGATGGTCTGATCGAGCTCGTCGACGGCCTTCTTCATGAAGTCGAGGATCTCGTTGCCGGTGGTGGAGTCGAGGTTGCCCGTGGGCTCGTCGGCGAAGATGATCTGCGGCCGGCTGGCGAGTGCCCGGCTGACGGCGACGCGCTGCTGCTGTCCGCCGGACAGCTCGTTCGGGCGATGGCTCGTCCGGTCGGCGAGCCCGACGGTGCGGATGACCTCATCGAGCCACGCCGGGTCGGGTTTGGTGCCGGCGAGATCCATGGGGAGGGTGATGTTCTCCAGCGCGGAGAGTGTGGGAACGAGGTTGAACGCCTGGAAGACGAACCCGACGTTGTCTCGCCGGAGCAGCGTGAGGTCGCGCTCGGCGAGCGACGACAGGTCGGTGTCGCCGATGAAGACCTGGCCGGACGTGAGGGTGTCGAGGCCTGCCTGGCAGTGCATCAGGGTGGACTTGCCCGAGCCCGACGGCCCCATGATCGCGGTGAACCTGGCCCGCTCGAACTCCACGTCGACACCGTCGAGTGCACGCACCTCGGTGTCGCCCTCGCCGTAGATCTTGGTGGCACCGACGGCGCGCGCCGCCGTCCCGGTGGTGACAGTGGCCTGCGTCATGCGAACTCCAGAGGGGGGATAAGTCGTCAAACCTTACGAGGTGGGTGCGACAGCGCGCCGACTTTCGGCGATGGTCTGTGGTCACGCCGTCACGTAGCATCGCCACGTGCTGACCCGTGCGGGATACCTGTACCTCCGCGACGACGGACCGGCGGCATCGCACCAGCTCGAGCGCGAGGGTCACGCCGTCCTGCGACAGGTGTTCCCGGCGGCCGACGTCGCCCGCCTGCGCGTCGAGATCGAGCGGATCTTCGACACCGAGCGGCCGGCGATCCGGGTGCGGGGACGGTCGGCGGCGGACTACGCCGATTTCCGCCATGGCATGCTGAACAAGAGCGCAGCGGCGCAGGAGGCCGCCGGTCACCGACGCATCCTCGACGTGATCGAGCCGCTGCTCGGTGAGGACTGCCACGTCATCGCGAACACGAGCTGGCGCAACCGACCCCACGATCCGCGCGCCGTCGACGGGGGCGCGTGGCACTGCGACGCGGGACCCCACGTGCCGCGCCCGCCGGACGTGCCGTGGGACGACCGCATCCCGTATCCGGTGTTCGCGATCGGCATCCACATCCTGCTGCAGGACTGTCCGCGGGCGTGCGGGCCGACCGGCGTTCTCGCCGGGAGCCACCGTTCGGGTCAGGCTCCGCCGTTGCGACCCGCCAGCCGCCTCGGCGTGTTGTACGAGAACCGGGGCCCGGTCGCGCTCACCGGCGAGGCGGGCGACGTGGCGATGTTCGTGTCCGACGCCTGGCACCGGCGCCTCCCGCCGGTCCCGAGCGGTGACACCGGTCGGTTCTTCCTGCAGGTGCACTACGCCCGGCGTGATCTCGCCCAGCGCATCGAGCTCACCGACCAGGTCAACCACCTGAGCGGTGCAGCCGTCAGGCGAGCGAAGACCGACCGAGAACGTCGTCTCGTCGGTCTCCACCCGCCCGGGTTCTACGACGCCTGACGTGAAGCGGGGGTCAGACCCCCGCTTCACCCCCGCTTCATCTCAGTGGCTGATGGCGTCGAGGACGTCGAGCTTGCCGGCGCGCCGGGCCGGGAGCCATGCGGCGACCAGCGTGGCGAGGGCGGCGAGGACGACGACCTGGATGATCGGCGCGACCGGGATGGTCAACGACCCGCCGAAGCTGTCCTGGGGGAGCGCCTGCACGATGCCCCATCCGAAGACCGTTCCGGCCGCGACGCCGAGGACGGCGCCGAACAGGGCGACCAGCACGGCCTCCCAGCGGATCATGCGCCGGGTCTGGCGCCGGGTCATGCCGACCGCCCGCAGGAGACCGATCTCCCGGGTGCGCTCGTGGACCGACAGCGCCAGGGTGTTGGCGATGCCGATGAGGGCGATCACGATCGCGAGCGCCAGCAGGGCGTTCACCACGAGCAGCGCCGAATCGATCGTGTCCTCGAAGGACTGCTGGAACTCCGAGGTCGTCGAGATGTCGACCTGCGGGTAGGTCGCCTGCAGCTGGGCGAGCAGCGGGGCGACGTCGGCCGTCGAGATCCCGTCGGGCAGCGATGCCGCGATCCACTCGTCCGTCGTTGCGGCGAGGCCGTCGTCGAACACCTGGTCCGGCACCAGCGGGTCCTCGAAGATCGTCTTGTCGGCGTAGATGGCGCTGACCTCGAGGTCGGCGGTCATCCCGCCGGCGAACTCGATCGGCACGGTGTCGCCCACGCCGACGCCGAGGTCGGCGGCGAGCTCGTCGTGCAGGAGGATGACGTCGGTCGCCTCGCTGTCGGGGATCGTTCCGGCCTGCAGATCGATGTCGAACAGCTCGTCGATCGTGCCCAGGTCGAGCGCGGTCACCTCTCGCACGTCGGATCCGAGGCGGGCCTCGTCGTAGCGCATGCCGGTGACGGCGGAGAACTGGCCGGTGGCCGCGAGCTCGTCGGCGAGGGCGGGGGAGATGCCCGAGTTGTCCTCGTTCCCGGCGATCACATAGTCGGCGGTGACCGACTGGGCGATCAGGTTGCCGAGGCTCGTCTTCACCGATTCGCCCACGACATAGCCCATCGTCACGAGCGACAGCCCGATCATCAGCGCGGCGGCGGTGGTGGCCGTGCGGCGGGGGTTGCGGCTCGCGTTGCCGCGAGCCAGCTCACCCGCTGTGCCCATGACCTTCGAGAGCGGCCAGCCGATCGCGCCCGTGAGGGGGCGGGCGACGGCAGGGCTCGCGAGGGTCAGACCGAGGAAGACCATCACGGCGGCCAGGCCGAGTGTGAGGATCAGTCCCATGGTCGACAGGCTCGGGCCGAAGAGGCCGAGGGCCCCGAGTCCGAACCCGGCCCCGAGCGTGGTCCCGCCGACCGTCAGACGCCGGCGCCCGTCGTCAGGTGTGACCGCTCCACCGTCACGCAGCGCCTCGATGGGGGAGACCGAGGCGGCCGCGCGAGCGGGGGCGATCGACGAGACGACGGTGACGCCGACGCCGAGGATGAGTGCGAACACGATGGTGCGGGTGGCGAGGATGGTCGGGTAGTCGGGCAGCTGAGCGCCGAGCGCCTCGAAGACCGCATTGAGCAGCGCGGCGATGCCGACGCCGGCCACGAGGCCGATGAGGCTCGCGACGACACCGACGATGACCGCCTCGCCGAGGACGGACCGGCGCAGCTGAGCCGCATCGGCGCCGATCGCCCGGAGCAGGCCCATCTCCCGGACCCGCTGGCCCAGCACGATGGCGAACGTGTTGTAGATGATGAAGATCGAGACGAACAGCGAGATGATCGCGAAACCGAGGAGCACGTTGCCGATGATCGTCACGCCCTCGTCGAACTCGGCCTGCTGCTCCGCGGTGACGGTGGCCTGATCGACGATCTCGGCGGACGCACCGCCGAGCAGCGTCTGGATGTCGGCCATGACGGCGTCCGCATCGGCGCCGTCCTCGAGGCTCAGTGGCACCTGGTCGATGGAACCGGGCTCGCCGAAGAGCCGTTGCGCTTCCTCGAGCGACACCTGCATCAGCGTGGCGCCGACAGTCGTGTTGTCCTCGCCGAAGCGGGTGGTGGCCGTGAGCTCCACGTCCTCCCACACGCCGGACGGCGTGATCACGTCGTAGGTCTCGCCGACGACGAAGTCGTGGCGCGCCGCGGCGTCGAGGTCCATCGAGAATTCGTCCGGTCCGAGCGGGGCGCGGCCCTCGACGATCGTGAACGTGCCGATCGACGTGTCCTCCATCCACGCGAACGTGATCTGGGGAGGTCCGGACGTGGTGATGGTGGAGCCGTCAGCCTTGATCGGCTGGATCTCGTTCTCGTCGGACTCGATGTAGGCGACGGCGTTGTCGACGCCGTCGATGGCGATGACCTGCTCGACGAGCGACTCGTCGAGCGGCGTCGGTTCGCCGAACTCACTCGTGGGTCGGACGAGGAGGTCGGTGCCGGCCGTGATGTCCTCGGACAGGCCGTCGAACGTCGACCGGAGGCCGTCGCTCATGACGAAGCTGGCGACGACGAAGCCGACACCGAGGACCACGGCGAAGGTGGTCATGGCGAACCGCGCCTTGCGGGCTGCCAGGTTGCGAAGGGTGAGACGAAGCATCGGTCAGTTCCCCAGCGCCTTCATGCTGTCGAGCACGGTCTCCGGCGTGGGAGCGTGGATCTCGTCCACGATCTTGCCGTCGGCGAGGAACACGACGCGGTCGGCGTAGGACGCAGCGACCGGGTCGTGGGTGACCATCACGATCGTCTGGCCGAGCTCGCGCACGGCGCGACGCATGAAGTCGAGGATCTCGGCGCCGGTCGTCGAGTCGAGGTTGCCCGTCGGCTCGTCGGCGAAGATGATCTGCGGGCGGCTGGCGAGCGCCCGGCTGACGGCGACGCGCTGCTGCTGACCGCCGGAGAGCTCGTTCGGGCGATGGCTCGTCCGGTTTGCGAGCCCGACGGTCTCGATGACCTGGGCGAGCCAGACCGGGTCGGGATCGGTGCCGGCGAGGTCCATCGGCAGGGTGATGTTCTCCATGGCCGAGAGCGTCGGCACCAGGTTGAACGCCTGGAAGATGAACCCGACCTGATCGCGGCGCAGGAGCGTGAGTTCACGCTCGGAGAGCGACGAGAGGTCGGTGTCGCCGACGTAGACCTGACCGGCGCTGACCGTGTCGAGCCCGGCGAGGCAGTGCATGAGCGTCGACTTGCCGGAGCCGGAGGGGCCCATGATCGCCGTGAAGTGGCCCTTCACGAAGTCCACGTCGACATCGTCGAGCGCTCGCACGATCGTGTCGCCGGACCCGTAGGTCTTCGAGACGCCGACCGCGCTGGCCGCGATGTTCACGTGGGGGTGGATGGATGTGTCGATTGGAGGATCGAGAACTGTCATGTCTCGACCGTAGGGATGAGACCGCCCCGCGTCGTCCGGCTGCAAGTGGATAGCGGGTCGTCCGGAAGGAGGATTCGGCCTCAGGGTCGACTCAGGGTCAACCCTGACCGGGTCGAACGATGCCGGATTCGTAGGCGACCACGACCGCCTGCACCCGGTCGCGCACCGCGAGCTTCATGAGCACCCGGCCGACATGGGTCTTCACCGTCGTCTCGCCCACGTACAGGGCCTCGGCGATCTCCGCGTTCGACATGCCGCGGGCCATCGCCTGCAGCACCTCGCTCTCCCGTTCGGTCAGCTGATCGAGGCCGGGGGCGGGAGTGGCCGCGGCGGGCGCGGCAGCGGAGAACTGCTCGACCAAGCGGCGGGTGACGCTCGGCGCCAGCAACGCCTCGCCGGCCGCGACGACGTGGACGGCGTCGATGAGCCGCTCGGGCGGGGTGTCCTTCAGGAGGAAACCCGCCGCGCCGGCGCGCAACGCGTCGTAGACGTACTCGTCGAGGTCGAAGGTCGTGAGGATGAGGACGCGGGTGTCGGGCCGGGCGTCGACGATGCGGCGGGTCGCGTC
>BQJV01000090.1 GCA_021604885.1 Acidimicrobiales bacterium | reverse complement strand
ATGACCGCTGTGGACGAGGCGCCGATCGACGACGAGCCGGCTGTGCGCCGGCCCCGTCGCCGCCCCGCGCCGCCGGCGAACCCGTTCTTCCGCTTCGTGTTCCCGCTGCTCGTCATCGGTGCGGGGCTTGTCGTCTTCCTGCTGTGGCGGGAGGGCACGAAGGCCGTCCTCGACACGACCGATGGCGAGGACGTCCCCGTCGTCACCGACCCGGACGCGCCCGGCTTCCTGGCATTCGCCGTGCCCACGCCGACTCTCCTGATCGCCCACACCGACGACGCCGACCAGCTCGTCGGCGTGTCGGTCCTCGCCCGCACGGCCGGTGACGACGGAGGCAGCCTCACCATTCTGTCCCCGGACCTGCTCATCGACATCGAGGAGGACGTCATCCTCGATGTCGCTTACGCCGCTGGTGGAATCGAGGCGCTCGAGGCGGCCGTGGCCGAATGGATGGGCATGGGCTTCACCGACGAACCGATGGTGATGACGACCGAGCGACTGACCGGCTTCTTTGAGCTGATCCAGCCGATTCCGTTCGTGCTCGTGGACGATCTCGTGGTCGACGACGGCGCCGGCGGCATCGAGGTGGTCATCGAATCCGGAGGCCGAGGATTCGACGCCGCCGAGCTCGCCTCCGTCTACGGCTGGCGCAACGCCGGCGAGCCCGACGCGACCCGCTTCAACCGCCAGCTCGACGTCTGGGAGGCCTGGCTCGCCGAGATTCGCGCGGCGGAGAACCCGATCGACGCCACGCTCCCATTCATCGACGGCCTCCCGCCCCACCTGCGGGCGATGGGCACCGGCACCGCCGACATCGAACTGGCACCGATGGCTCCGTTCTGGATCGATCCCGACGATCCGATCTACGCCCTCCGCGAGGAGGACAGCAGCTGGCCGACCGATCGCCGGATCGAGACCGTCACCTTGCCCGTCGGATACGAACCGGGCGCGCTCCCCACCGTGCAGCTGCTGGACGGCACCGGCGACGTCGCGAACCGCAACGCCGCGCTGCCTCGGGTTGTTGCGGCCGGCGGTGAGGTGTTCATCATCGGCAACGCCTGGGAGTCCGACGTCGCCGAGACCTTCGTCGCCTACCACCTCGTCGAGAACGAGCCGGTTGCCACCGCCTTCGCGGAGCGGATGGGGGTGCCGGTCGTGTTCGACGAGAATGCGAACGAAGTCGTCGACCTGACCGTTACCATCGGCCTCGACGCATGACTGATTCTTCCCCTGCGGCCGAGCCTCTCGCCGCCGACGACATCGAGAGCTGGGCCCGCCTCGCCGCCGACGCGGCGGACGACAAGAAGGCCACGGACCCGCTGATCATCGATGTCGGCGACGTGTTCTCCGTGTCCGACTACTTCGTGATCGCCAGCGGCTCGAACCCCCGCCTCGTCCACGCGATCGTCGACGGGATCGAGGAGAAGATCACCGGCGCCGGCGGCCCCAAGCCCGTGCGGGTCGAGGGCAAGGAAGAACGGGAGTGGGTGCTGATGGACTACGGCCCGTTCGTCGTCCACGTGTTCCTCCAGGAACAGCGCGACTTCTACCAACTCGAGAAGCTGTGGGGCGACCGCCCCCGCCTCGACTGGCAGCCGTCGACCCCGGCCACCGAAGCGGGCTGACGCCGGGAACAGTCCGGGTTGTGGAGCTAAGGGGAATTGAACCCCTGACCTCTTCCATGCCATGGAAGCGCTCTACCAACTGAGCTATAGCCCCGAGTTGTTCGGGGCAGAATCGTAGCACCGCGAGCTGAGCCTCCCACCCACGTTCGCGGGGGACGCCTAGCGTCGCAGCGATGTCTCCGACCGGCCGTCTGCTCACCGCGTTGACGGTGCTCCACGCCGCGGTCGGCGCATGGATCGCGACGTCCGTCACCGGCCCGATGCTCGCCATCGACGACATCGCCTTCCTGTCGATGGGCCGCACTCTCGCCGGTGACGGCGCGGCGGCAATCGGTGCTCAGCCGCCCTACGGCGTGCTCTACCCTGTGCTCCTCGCCCCCGGCTGGCTGCTGGGGCTCGACGAGTCGCAGATGGTCGCCTACGCCCAGGTCGGCAACGCGATCCTCGGTGCCCTCCTGATCCCGGTGCTCTACGCCCTGGTGCGCCGATTGACGACGGCCGCCCGGTCGACAGCGATCACCGGCGCCCTCGTCGGCGCCTCGCTTCCGGCCGCCCTGCTCACCGGATCGATCGTGTGGACCGAACGCCTCCTGCCACTGCTCATCGCGCTCGGCCTGCTCGGCGTGACCCTCCTCCAGGACCGGGTGACGGGTCGCCGCGTGGGCCTGGTCGTCGTGGTCGCGATCGCCCTGTTCGCCACCCACCCTCGCACCGGGGTCGCCGCTGTCGTGCTCATCGCCGCTGCGGTGTGGTTCTCCTTCCGAGCCGGCCAGATCCCGGCGAGCGTCTCGGCCGCGGCGCTCGGGGTGTCGGGGCTACGGCTGGCCGAGGTGGCGCGTGCGTGGGTGGCCGACGCGGCGTTCCACAGCACCGGGACCTACGACGCCGGTGATCTGCTCTCCCGGCGCGGCCTCGACGACGTCCCGCACATGGCCATCCACGCCGGCGGCACGATCGCCTATCTCGTGCTCGCGACCGCGGGGCTGGCGATCCTCGGCGCGCTGGTGCTCGTCGCGAAACCCCAGGTGGCGATGGTTGTCGGCGGCATAGGGATCGGCATCGTGGCGGTCGCCGGCTGGTTCCTGACCGGCGTCGACCGCAGCGATGCCTGGCTCCACGGCCGCTACATCGAGATCCTGGCGCCGCCGCTCGTCGCGCTTGGCGTCGTCGGCGCGAAACAACTCCCGTGGCGGATCAGCGCGACGGTGATCGGCGCCGGGGGAGTGATCGCCGGGTTCTACGGCGCCTGGGCGGGGCCGGGCAACAACTGGCAGACCCCTCGCTCCCCGGTGATGATGCTCGGCACCGAGGTGAGCGGCGCCCCGTTCGGCGGCAACGTCTTCGAGCCGGGTGCGGCGGCGACCGTCGGCATCGTCGTCGGATTGCTGCTGCTCGCCGCCCTCCACTGGCGGAACCGCGCGGCGATCGTGGTCGCCGGTCTGGCGATCGGCCTCGGTGTGTGGTCCGGCCTGGACGCGCTGGACTCGCTCCAGCGGAGCTCGATCGTCGGGCAGGTGCAGGCGTCGCCGCTGGCGGATGCCGACATCGAGTTGATCGTCATCGACACCGACCGCGTGCCGCGTAACCTCGCCGCGGCGGTGGCCTACGAGGTCGGACTCGACCGGGCGCATGCCGAACCGGACCCCTCCGCGACCCACGTCCTCCTCGAAGCCGACGTCGCGCCGCCGCCGGGCGCGACCCTCCTCGCCGAGTTCGAGTCCGGCTCGGTCTGGATGCTCGGCTAGATCGCCCGGATCTGTTCGCCGACGGCGGCCCACTCCTCGTTGCCGCCGTCGTCATAGGCGAACTGGACCCGGTCGACGATTCCGGCGTAGCGCTCGGCCAGCTTGGGGGCGACGTCGCCCGGCTCGCCGACGATCGAGAACGCGTCGAGGATCTCGTCGTCGATCACGTCGGCCATTTCGACCCACTTGCCTTCCTTCGACATGCGGTTGAGATCGGTGTGGGCGTCGCCCCAGCCGTGGTGGTCGAGCACCGGCTTGTAGGCGGGCGTCGAGCCGTAGAACGCGATCTGCTGCTTGTTGCCCTGCTTGCGCCGCTCGAGGTCCTCCTCGTTGGCGCCGCTGGTGACGAACAACGGCATCGAGATCTCGATGTCGCTGCGGCTGCGACCCCGCTCGGCGAGGCCCTGCTCGAGCGCGGGCATGGTGACGTCACGGAAGTAGTCCGGCGTCTGGAAGGCGTGGGAGATGAAACCGTCGGCGACGCGGCCGGCGACCTTGGTCATGAGCGGACCGACACCGGCCAGCGAGACACGCGGGTTGCCGTAGGGGTTCGGCCCCGGGTCGAACATCGGGGTCATCAGCGTGTGGGTGTAGAACTCGCCACGATGCTGGAGCTTCTCGCCGTTGTTCCAGCTGTCCCAGATCGCATGCATCGCCTCGATCATGTCCTGCATGCGGGCGGCCGGCTTCGACCACGGCATCGAGAACCGCTTGGTGATGTGCGGCTTGATCTGCGACCCGAGGCCCATCGTGAAGCGGCCCTTGGAGTACGCCTGGAGGTCCCAGCCGATGTTGGCCAGCAGCATCGGGTTGCGGGCGAACGCCACGGCGATCCCGGTGGCGAGCTGGACGTTCTCCGTGCGCCCGGCGGCCACCACGAGCGGGAAGAACGGATCATGGTTGATCTCGACGGACAGCAGGCCGTCGTAGCCGACTGCCTCCATCTCGGCGGCGCGGTCGCCGATCGTGTCGAGCGAGCCGATGAGTCCGGCGTCGAGCTTCATTCGTCGTCTCCTGTTGGTTCGGGTTCGTCGTCCTGGGCCCGCAGGAAGTCCTCGACCTCGGCCGCGAGCTCGTCGGACGTCGGCAGGGTCTCGCCGTCGTGGGCGAACTGGTCGTGCTGGCGTTCGAGCTCGCCGAGCATCGCCTGGTGCGACTCTTCGTCGGACACGAGCTCGTCGAGTCGATTGCGGGTGCTGAGCGCCTGCTCGCCGAGCGACCCGACACCCACGCTGACCTGGGCAGACTCGGCGAGGCCCTCGAGAAGCGCCTGGCTCGCGGCGGGGTAGGGCCCGGCCGGGATGTAGTGGGGGACCTGCGCCCACATCGTGAGCGCCTCCATTCCCGCAGCGTCGAACGCCTGCTCCAGCACCGCGGCCATTCCCGCCGGAACGTCGAGCGTGGCCCGGGGCTCGTTGCTGCGGGCGAGGTCGACGGTCGGGGACGTGACCGTGAGGCGCGACGGCCGGGTGTGGGGCACCGCGGCGGGGTAGGCGCCCAGAGCGACGACCCGGCGGACGCCGAAGCCCTCGGCGAGTTCGACGACGGCGTCGACGAAGCTGCGCCAGTGGTGATCCGGCTCGGCGCCGCTCAGCACGAGCACGTCGCGGTCGTTGTCGTCGCGACCGCTCGTGATCTCGATGGTCGGCCAGTCGATGCCGGCGTTCACGCCGTCGACGATGTGCATGATCGGCCGGCGGGCCCGATGGTCGAGCAGGAACTCGGTGTCGAACTCGACGAGTGGCTCCGCGCCGGTTGTCTCGATCAGATGGCGCACCGCCTGGCCGGCGGACACGCCCGCGTCGATCCAGCCGTCGAAGTGGACGATCAGCACCGGGTCGATGAGATCCGGGGTGCGCAGCACGGTGTAGAGCTCGCTTGGTTGGGCGGGAACAGTCATCCGTTGCGCATCAGACCACGTCCGGGGTCGGGGCGTCGACACGGCGAGCGACGGGAATGTGGCGACGGGCCGCTACGTTGCAAAGCACGATGGCTGATGTAACCGACGCAACATTCGAGACCGCGGTGGTCGAGCGGTCGAAGACCGTGCCCGTGGTGGTCGACCTGTGGGCCGAGTGGTGCGGGCCGTGCAAGCAGCTCGGCCCGATCCTCGACAAGGTGATCGGCGAGACCAACGGACAGGTCGAACTCGCCAAGGTCGATGTGGACGCCAACCCGTCCGTCGCCCAGGCGTTCAAGGTCCAGTCGATTCCGGCGGTCTACGCCATGAAGGACGGCCAGATCGTCGACGGCTTCATGGGTGCTCAGGGCGAGGCCCAGGTCCGCGAGTTCGTCGAGCGGCTCGTGCCCACCGTCGAACAGAGCGAGGTCGAACGGCTGCTCGAGATCGGTGACACCGAGTCGCTCAACGCGGCGTACGCCCTCGAGCCGGACAACGCGGACGTGCTCACGGCGCTCGCCGGGGCGCTCATCGAGGAGGGCCAGGTCGACGACGGCCTGGCGCTGCTCGACAAGATCCCCGAGACGCCGGAGTCGCGTCGCCTTCGGGCGATCGCCCGCACCGGTGGGGAGACGGACGATGTCGACGCAAAGCTCGCGGCGCTCCTGCCCACCGTGAAGACCGACGACGACGATCGTCAGAAGTTCGTGGACCTGCTCGAGGTGCTCGGGGCGGATGACCCCCGCACCGCCGAGTGGCGCCGCAAACTCAGCGCCGCGCTCTTCTAGCCATCCCCCGCTATCGAGGCCACTAGGGTCGCGTTCGGGCGGGTGTGGATGAAGGACATGGGTTGAGACGATCTCGGCGCGTCGCATGGCTGCTCCTCGGGCTGATGCTCGGGGCTGCCGCATGCAGCGGGGGCGACGGTCTCGACGGTGAGCGCCTCGCCACCGATCCGACGACGCTGATCCCGGCCGTCGCCGATGCGATGGGCGATGTCGAGCGCGTGCGGTTCGACCTCGAGCGACGGGGCGCGCCGATCTACATCGATCCCGCGGGGAGCATCGCGGTGGACTCGGTCGCCGGGACGGTCACCGTGCCCGACCAGGCCGAGGCGCTGTTGACCGTCACGATCGACGGCTCGATCACCACCCAGCTCGGTGCCATCGCCGAGGGAGGCGAGACCCTGCTGAGCAACCCGGTGACCGGCGTGTTCGAGCCGCTCCCGGCCGGCTACGACCTGGATCCGCGGGAGTTCTTCGATCCGGTGGGCGGCTGGATGCCACTGATCGAGGGGCTCGAGGACGTCGCTTTCGTCGAGGAGGTGAACCGCGGCGGCCCTCGCTACCTGCTCCGGGCCATCGCACCCGCCGCACGGATCGGGGCCGTCACCGCCGGACTGATCGACGGCGAGGACGTGGCGGTCGATCTCTGGGTGCACCCGGTGTCCGCCCGGGTGACCGCCGTGGAGTTCGACACCGGCCCCGCATCGGCGCGCACCACGTGGATCGTCGAGTTCAGCGAGTACGACGGTGAGGTCGCCGACACCGGGCCGTCCACCGGGGCGGTCGCGGTGTGGGTGGTGGTCGTCCTCCTCGGCGTCGGCCTCCTCGTCGTGATCGTCCGACCGCTGATCGGTGCCCAACCGGCGCCCGCGCCCGGGGCAGCGCCGGCCGCGGATCGGTCGGAGATGTCGGACCGCGCGTCGGTGGAGAACCGGGTCTCACCCCGAGCGGTGCTGATCACGGTGGCGTTCAGCGTGTTCGTGGCCGCCGATGACCTGACCGTCGTCTCCACGATGCTGCGCCCGATCATCGGCGACCTCGGGCTCGTGCTGCCGGACGGCCTGGACGATGCGGCGTGGATCGTCAACGTCTACCTGATCGCCTTCGTCGCCGTGATGCCGATCGCCGGCCGACTGAGCGACGTGATCGGTCGGCGCAACACGTTCATCGGGGCGTACACCGTCTTCCTGGTGGGCACGACGCTGATCCCGCTCATGGACTCGCTGGGGCCGTTCCTCGCGGCGCGGGTGCTCACCGCGATCGGCGGCGGCGCGATGGTGCCGGTCGCGTTGGCCGTCGTGGGCGACGCGTACCCGGAGGCGAAACGGGCCCGGGCCCTCGGGACCCTCGCGGCGATCGAGACGCTCGGCTGGGTCTGGGGGCCGATGTACGGCGCGATCCTCGTGCGCTTCCTGTCGTGGGAGTGGCAGTTCTGGCTCAACATCCCGCTCGCGCTCGGCGGCATGGCGGCCGTCTGGTGGGCGCTCTCCGGTCACGATCAGGGCCGTCGCGCGACGAGCGTCGACTGGCGCGGCGCCGTCCTGCTCACGGCCGCCCTGGTGTCGCTCAACCTCGCCCTGCTCGGCGACGCCGAGGTGCAGTCCGTCACCGGCTTCGACCAGTTGACCGGGGGCGACGGCTTCGATTTTCGGTGGCTCTACGCGCTCGCGCTGCTGACGGGCGGGCTGTTCGTGTGGCATCAGCAGGTCGTCGCCGACCCGCTCATCGACCGATCGGTCTTCCGAGGGCGGAGCCTCCGCGTCGCCCTGGCCGTGAACTTCATCGTCGGTGCATCGCTCGTGATCTCGATGGTCGACGTCCCCATCTTCATCAACGCAGTGGAGATCGACCTCGAGAACTCGGCGGTCGCGGCCGGTTGGGTGCTGTCCGCGCTCACGGCGGCGATGGCTCTGACCTCCTACCTGGGGGGTCGCCTCACTGCGGCCTCCGGCTATCGGCTGCCGATCCTGCTCGGGATGGGCGCCGCCGTCCTGGCGTACCTCCTCATGGGGTTCACCTGGGAGGCCGACACGCCGTACTGGGTGCTCGGGGCCCAGCTCGGCCTGCTCGGCGCCGGCCTCGGTCTGGTGAGCGCGCCCACGTCCGCCGCCGTGGTCGACACCGCGGCGCCGGACAAGCGGGGTGCCGCAGCGGCGACGTTGATGGTCGTGCGGCTGATGGGGCTGAGCGTCGGCCTGTCCCTGCTCACGGCGTGGGGTCTCGCCCGTTTCAACGCTCTTCGCGACGACATCGACCTTCCGCCGATCGGCGACCCGGCCTTCGAGGACGCGGTGATCGCCGCTCAGGGAGACCTGACGGCCACGGCGATCGCCGAGACGTTCCTCGCCGCGGCCGTCGTCACCGCGGTCGGGCTCGCCCTCGCGTTCGTCATGCGCAACCGGGCCGACATGCCCGACGACGACCCGACCGACCCACCCCCGCCCCCCGAAACCTCAGCGAATACAGAGACAGGAGTCCCCATGCCGGGCTTGCAGCGTCATCTCGTCCCTCTCGTCGGTGCCCTCGGCGCCCTCGTGCTGCTCTGTCTCGTGTTGGTCGCCGTGCTCTTCGCGCGCCTCGGCGACCGGACCGACGAGCTCGCCCAGACCCGTGACGATCTCGAACGTGTCGAGGCCGGTGCGGCGCTCTACGCCTCGCAGGTGACCGGTTTCCAGGAGCAGCTCCTCGAGCTCGAGCCCACGATCGCCGAGGGGCTCGACGAGGCGATCGCCGGGCTCGAGGAGTTCGCCGCGTCGTCCATCGACTTCGACGTCACCATCGACGAGGTGGTGCAGATCGACACCGAGATCGTGCTGGACGAGCAGCTCCAGGTGCCCATCAGCGAGTCGCTTCCCATCCAGGAGACCTTCGACACCCGCATCGAAGTGGAGACGCCGCTGGGATTCAGCGTGCCGCTCGACGTCACGGTGCCCGTCGACATCGACGTTCCGGTCGAGCTCGACCTCGACATCGCGGTGAACCAGACGGTGCCGGTCAACGCGACGGTGCCGGTGCAGCTCGATATCCCGATCGCCATCGACGTGAGTGAGACCCAGCTCGCCGATCTGGCCCAGTCGCTGGCCGCCGGGCTGCGTTCACTCGAAGGCGTGTTGGCGGGTCTCGGCGGCGAATAGGGGAGCGTCCGCACTGTCACCGGCCGTCGGTAGGGTGAGCGCAGCGACTTCCCCGTGACCCACTTCCCTGTGACCCACTTCCCCGTGAGCGTGAGGCGAGAGGCGCGGTCGTGGACGTGCGCAGGAGAGTTGGCGAGTGGCTCGACGCGCTCGCGGACCGACTCGGGTTAACCCCGTGGGCGATCGCGGTCGGCTTCGCGGCGGTCGTGGCAGCCGGGATCGGGGCGTGGTGGGCGTTCGCCCCGCCGGAGCCACCGCCGGCCGAGGAGATCCTCCCGTCGATCGGCGACGTCGCCGTGGTGGTGCCGACCACGGCCGCGGTCGCGCCGACCACGATGCTCGTCCATGTCGACGGTGCGGTCATGCGCCCGGGTGTCCACGAGTTGGACCTCGAGAGCCGGGTGGTGGACGCGGTCGATGCCGCCGGTGGGCTCCGACCGGATGCCGACCGGGCGCGTCTCAACCTCGCTGCGATGCTCAGCGACGGCCAGCGAGTCTGGGTCCCGGTCATCGGCG
>BQJV01000089.1 GCA_021604885.1 Acidimicrobiales bacterium | reverse complement strand
CGCGCCCGCGATGTCCTCGACCTCGCCGAGCCGCTTCAGCGGATACGCCTGTGCGACCTCGTCGCCGCGGCCGTCGTCCCACAGGGCGCGGGCGAAGTCGGTCTTGATCAGGCCCGGGCAGATCGCGTTCACCCGCACCGCCGGCCCCATCTCGGCCGCGAGCTGTTTCGTCGCGTGGATGAGCGCCGCCTTCGTGACGTCGTAGACGCCGAGGATCGGGTTGGTCGACAGGCCGCCCACCGAGGAGATGTTGATGACGACGCCACCGCCCTCCTGCATCGACCGCTGCCAGGCCTCCTGCGTCCAGACCAGCGGGGCGGTCAGGTTCACGTCGAGGGTCTTGTTCCACCGCGGGAGATCGACGTCGATCATCGGGCCTGCATACGGGTTGGTCGCCGCGTTGTTGACGAGCACGTCGAGCGCGCCGAAGGCGTCGATCGTCTCCTGGACGACCCGAGCCGCGTCGTCGGGATCGCCGACATTGCTGGCCGTCCATCGGCACCCATGTCCGATCTCGGCGGCGGCGGCCTCGCACGCGTCGGCCTTGCGGCTCGTGATCATGACGTTCGCGCCGGCTTCGGCGAACGTGGTCGCGATCGCCTTGCCGATACCCCGTGAACCGCCGGTGACGAGGGCGGTTTGGTTGTCGAGTCGAAGTTCCATGCGCCCGATCCTGCCTCACCGGGCGGCACGCGGTGAAGTGCGCGAACGTTGCCCGATGATCGCCACGCTCCGCCTCGCCGCCCTCGACTGCCCGGACGCACTCGCTCTCGCCGGCTTCTACAGCGAGCTCACCGGCTGGCCGATCGCCGATGACTCGGAAGGTGATTGGTTCAAGCTCGTCGCGCCGGGCGGCGCGACGCTCGCGTTCCAGGAGGTCGTCGATCACCAGCCGCCGGACTGGCCGAGCGGCCCGCGTGGGCAACAGGCCCACCTCGACTTCGCGGTCGCGGATCTCGACGAGGCCGAGCCGCAGGTCCTGGCGATCGGTGCGACCAAGGCCGACGTGCAGCCGGAGCCCGATCGCTGGCGGGTCTACATCGATCCGGCCGGCCACCCGTTCTGCTTCGTGTTGGCGAGCGCCGACTGACTCAACCGAAGCCGGTGTCCGACTCCTGCGAGCCGGTCCAGGGAACCTGGATGAGGCAGGTCTCCGTACGACGAATCAGCACCCCCTGCCCGGCGCGTGGGGAGTAGCCGGTCCGCCGCGGGTTCTTCACCGCGAACATCGGGTCCGTCGACGACGACCCCAATCCGGCCGGCGACAGGACGAGGGCCTGCTTCGCATCTCGAGCGCGCTTCAGCCAGCCCTGTGCTCGGCCGAGCCCGTCGAGACGGCCGGCGACCACGACGACGATCGACCGATCGCGGGCTTCGTCAAGGAGGCGGTCGAGCAGCCGCGCCCACTCGTCCAGGATCTTCTTCGCCTCACGTTCCTCGGGCGTCGCTGCCGCGCTGAGTTCGAGTAGGGGATCGGCATCGTCGAAGGCGATCAGGGTCGTTCCCGCGAACGGCGTCTCGGCAATTCCGCCGAGGGCGGCGTGGATGGCATCGGAGCCCCGGACTTCCGCCGTCCATCCCGATTCGCCCACTGTCGCGGCGCTCATCAGGAACCGGAATGATTGCAATGGCCCCTGAGCATCGAGCCGGCGCCGCACCCATTCGATCGTCGTGGTCCGTCCACTGACATCCGGCCCGGCGATGAGAAGCGTTGGTTGGCGGCTGAAGTCCACGAGCTGTGGTTCAAGTGCCGCATCGTCGAGGCCCATCGCTACGACCAGGCCTTCGGTGGGAACCTCCTCGAGTGTCGACCGCGGGAGCTCGACCGGCAGGACATCGATCGGGCGCGCAATCGAGCGAGCACCGATCCACCGCGAATTCATCGCTGCGACCTGTTCGCTGGGCTCCGACGCGCCGGGCTCCGCGGACAACGCGAACTGCATCTCTAGGCGATTGTTGGAGGAGATCGCACGACCTGGCGAACGCGAGGTCACGGGGATGTTCGCGACACCGAGATTGCTGTATCCCTCCTTCATCGTCTGGGGAAGGACGAGGCGCTCGCCGAAGAGGGTCATCGTCGATGTGCGCAGCATCGGGTCATCGGTGGCTGCGACGACGTGAATCCCCACGCCCGGGCCTTCGGACATCAGGGCCTGAAGGCTGCCGGTCCATTCCTGGTGGTCGAGATCGGCGAGCTCGCCGACGAGCGGACCGAGTCCGTCGATGACGACGACAATCGTGGGCAATCCGTCGCGGGACTTCTGGATGTCTCTGTACGATCCACCGTCGAGCACGAGATCGCGGCGTCGGTTGACCTCGAGCCGCAGCATCGTCATCAGTCGGCGGAGTTTGTCGGGATCGTCCCCCTGGATGACGTCACCGACGTGCGGCACGCACGTGGTCGAGCGCAGGTCGCCGGCGAAATCGATGCCGTAGATCGCAAGCTCATCGATCGCCGACGTTCTCGCCAGACTGTCGATGATGGTCCGCAGAGCTGACGTCCGCCCTGTCGCTCCGGCCCCGGCGATCAAGAGGTTCCTGATCGCCACGAGGTCCAACTCGTAGGGCCGCGTCGTCTGCTGCTCGGGGTCGTCGATCAGGCCGACCGCTGCGTGGGTGAGGCCATCGGTCGCCAGCTCATCGAGTGAGAGCGTCGTGGGAAGTGGGGCCACCCACGGCGGACGCGCCGCAAAACCATTCGGGGCGGCTGCCTCGATCGCGGCGACCAACGCTTCGAGATCGGTCGGGCCTCCAGCCAACGCTCGCTCGAGCGCCTCGGCGCCGACTGTGTGCGCGGACACCTCGGTGTCGTCGCCTCCCGAGACGGCGCCGCCGTACGCACTCTGGAACTCGACAACACGGTTGGACCCGTCACGGAGGTAGCCGCGTCCCGGGATGGAGGCGGAGATCTCGGCGGCTTTCGGGGAGCCCAGAGCAGATCCGGATTCGGCCCTGTCCTTGAGTCGGAAGACGACACGGCCGTTGATGCAGTTCTCCACACGCTTGCTCAGGGCGGCGCTCGGTGTCTGCATGGCGAGGACCATGTGCACGCCGAGGCTTCCGCCGACCTGCGCGACGGTGATGACGCCCTCGCTGAACTCCTTGTTGTTGTCGACGAGCTCCGCGAACTCGTCGAACAACACGACCAGTCGCGGGAGCGCGCCTCTCGGCAGGTCCTCGAACTTCTGCACACCCGTCTCGTCGAGAACGCGCTTTCGATGGTCGAGCTCGGCCTGAAGCGATCGCAGTGCTCGGTCGGCGAGACCCTCGTCCAGATCGGACAACAGGCCGACGGCATGGGGGATCTGCATGAAAGGCCGAAAGGTCGCAGCCCCCTTCCAGTCGACGTAGAGGAGGTTCAATTCTTCGGGCGGGTGGCGCAGTGCGAGTCCCGCCACGAGCGCTTGGAGGAACTCGGACTTCCCTGCTCGAGTGGTGCCGGCCACCAGGACGTGGGGCCCTTCTCTCGTGGACGCGAAGCCGAGATCAACAACGGAGTCGCCGGTCCGGCCGATCGGCGCGGAGAGTTGCGATTCAGACTCCCGCCATCGCGACGTGACGACGGCAGCGTCGACCGATGCGTCGATACCGTTGACGTCGCACAGGGAGACCGCAGTCGGGATCGCGGCCGCAGCCCCTCCGGCGGTGGAGTCCACGAGCCCTGCCATCTCTCGTGCGAGGAGAGCGGCCTCGCCGAGCGGTATTCGTTCGATCGAGGTGAGCGGCAGAGCGAGGTTCGCCGCGGGCCGGCGGAGGACAGGGGTCCCCTCGATGTCGAGGATGGCGCGGCATCCGCCAGGCAATGCCGCCTCGGTCGGGGCGACGTAGACGACGGACACGCCGGCGGCGCCGGCGCGGTCCATGAGCGCGGCGAGCGATGCGGTCGGGACCGGGGCAGGCGGCGAGACGAGCAGCACGATGTGGGGGAGCGGAACTGCGCCACTGCCGAGCGCCTGATCGTCGCCGGCGAGCCTCCGGTCCACCAGCTCTTCGACCGCGGCGAAGATGGAGCGGACTTGGTCGGCGGATTCGGCGCCGGCCGCCGCATCGAGCCCGGGCACCGAGCGGGTGTGGGGAAGCCATCGCATCCAGCGGTGATCCGGGTTGGCTGTCAGTGCACACACGCAGAGCTCGGTCGGTGAGTGGCGGGCGGCCAGACGGATGACCAGACCTGCCACCGCCTCGTCGACGAGCTCGCCTCGTCCGACCACTCCGATCACCGCCTCACTCAGCAACGACACGTGATGCGGCCCCGAGGAGTCGGCGATCGCGGCGTCTCGGAGGGCAACAGCCGCGGCGACGAGTGTGTCGTCGCCGCGCTCGTCGACGTCAACAACGCGAAGTGGCGCCCTCGGTCCGTGGCCCACGCGAACCCAACCGAAGTCCTCGTGGGCCGGCCCGCGGTCCCAGAGGTCGATCGTGGTGCGAACCCGGCGAACGATGTCGCCGCGGTCCGGGAGAACGGAGTGGAACCAAGCCGCCGAGTCGATGGCTGCCTGTTGCAACTCATCGGTGACCGCCGCAAGGCTCGATCGGAAGGCCTCGACGGCCGCCGCGTGCTGGCGGGACTCGTCGCTTCGCCCTTCGACGAAGTTCCAGATCGCCATGGCTGGTCCCATGGCCGCGAAGATGAGGAACCGCGCGTTGTCGAGTATCACGGCCATGACGACACCACCGGCGATCGGTATCACCAGAGACGCCCATGGGAACCGCCGGTTGCGCCGGGCGGGCGGCGCCCCGGAGATCCTCGTCGTTCCTGCCGGCGAGGCGACCACGGTACGAGGGGGACGGTTGATCGCCGCATGACCGGCGCGCGGGAGCGAGGCCCGCGACGCCGGTGGGGCGGCTCCGGATTCGTCGATCGAGAAGCGGAACTGGGAGTTGCTGCCGAGGTCGACCTCGTCTCCGTCGCGCAACGGTTCGCGCCCCGTGACGCGGGAACCGTTGAGGAACGTGCCGTTCTTCGAGTTCGCGTCCTCGATGTAGGTTCGGCCGGCCTCGACCACGATTCTGGCGTGCGTGCTGCTCACCGTCGGGTCGGCGAGCCGAATCGAACCGGTGCCCGCAGCGCTCCGGCCGATGGTCGTGGTTGCTCCGAATGAATGGCGCGCGCCCCCTCCTGTCTCATCGAGGTGGAACGGCTGCCATCGCGCGCCTGGGCCGGCGGTGCGCACCGTATCGCCGTGGCGCAGATCGACGACCGTCGTGCCGCGACGTTCGATCGCCTGCCCGGTGCGATCGTTCCAGAGCACCGAGCTCGCGGCGCCGACGCGGTCATCCAACGCGCTGAACAGCGACTCGCCGGTCACCTCACCGGGAATCGAGAGTTGGATGTTGCGGGGCTCAGCGAGATCCGCGACGAGCGTGACGACGAAGTCGTCGCTCATGGGGTTGCAACGGGTTCGAGCGTCTCGTCCCAGGCGACGTTGGTGAGATCGGGCACGGTGCCGTCCGTATAACCCGTCATAACGGCAGCGAGAACATCGTCGCCGCTGGCGGGGGTGATCGTCGCGGTGTCGTCCGCCTGTTCGACGAGGAAGAGCTTGTCCGGCCCGCCGTCGATCCAAGACACGACTGCCCCGGAGACGGTCGACTCGCTGGCGAGGCGGGTCACGGTCACGTTGTTGATGTTGATATCGGTGCCGATCGCCTCGAGCGCGCCGAGATCTACGTTCTCCAGGGCCGGTGCGGGAGGATCCCCAAGCTCGCCGCTCTCGATCGCGGTGACGAGTGTTCGCAGCGCCGCGTGCGCCTGGTCGGCCGTGATGGTGACCTCGTGCCCACTGGGAGCGTCAACCTTCCGGAGCTCGCAAAGCCGCACGATGACGGTCCCGATGACCGCGGTGGGGAACACCCGCAACCGGTGGTTCCCGCCGATCGACGGTTGATGTGCTGTGGTGTGGCCCTTGTGGCTGTACATCTGGGCGACGGTGTTCCCGGCCGCACCGGAACGAACGACGGTCGTGACCACGGATGACTCACAGAGCGGGGCCATCAGATGGCGGAGCACCAGCGGGATGCGGAGCTTGTCTCGCTCGATCCGCACCAGATCGCGGGCCATCAAGGATCGGACGCCGAGCGTTTCCACCTCCCGGCGGACCTCATGAGGCCACTCGCTCACGGGTGGCGTCCGTAGGAAGAGCGGGTCGGGAAGACCGAGTCCGTTCGCCAACGCCAGCAGCTGTTCGGTCGTGAAGTCGCTGTAGTCGTCCGCCACGAGGCGCACCGTAGCGCGACGACTTCGCTGAGTGAAGCGAGACGGCGCCCGCTCAGGCGAAGGTGCTGTAGTCCAGGTCCGTTGCGCCCGGAGGTTCCTCGATCGTGACCCGGATGATGTCGTCGAGCAGGTCACCCTTGTCGAGATAGTCGCCATGTGAACTGCCGAGATGGTCCGCGTCGAGGACGGTCGCACCGAAGTCGTCGCTTGTCGGGTCCTTGCCGAGCGGGTCGTAGTCGACGGCGGTCACGGCGATGAATCCGCCGAGTGGCCCGGCGAGGATCGTCCCACCCACTCCGACGGCGATGTCTACACTCCCGCTCGTCGGGCCGTAGCTGACCGGGTCGCCCGGAGCTGAGGCGGCAAACGTCCTTCCCCGAGGGTCGATCCGGTAGTTCGAGGAATGATCGGCGCCGCCACCCGGGCTTCCGAGCAGCACGAGGTTGTCGACGTTCTCCATCCCCTCGGTTGCCGCGATGCCAGCGGTGGTGCTCCCGTAGCTGTGGCCCACAACGGTGACGTTCTGAGAGCTGTCGGTGTGGGTGGCGACGAAGTGCTGCAGGTTGACCGCGCCGTCTCTGGCGCGGTCCTCGTTCGTTGTCGCACCATCGATCTGGTCCGGGGCGTCGTAGTCGAGCCACGCGATCACGGCGGTATTGCTCCCAGCTTCTTCGAAGATGTGGCGGGAACCGTCGACGAGTAGATGTTCCGGTGGCGGATCGGAAAAGTGCGAGATGTCGTTGTTGATTCCCGGCACGACGACGACGACATTGTGGGAGTTCGTGAGGTCGCCGTGCACCTCCGCGATGCGCCCGCCACCCTCAGCGTTGAGGTCGAGCATCAAGAACGTGCGTCCGTCGCGGTTCAGGGCCTCCAGATGGCGGATCTCCTCGACATCGCCGGCGAGGCGGGCTGCCTCGAGAGCCTGGCGGATGGTCTCCCGGTTGGCCGCGAAGCGCACGTCGACGGGGAGTCCGTCCATGTTGCCGATCGCAGCCGACCGGAGCTGGATCAACCGCCGCTGTTCCGATGCGCCGAGGCTGTTCCACGCGTCGGCTCGGGCCGATACCGAGTGGGATTCGAGATGCTGGAGGTCCTCTCCGGTGGGCCCTACGTAGCGGTATCGGTCAGCCCCGAACCAGCCGTCGAGTGAGCCGAGGCCGACGGACGGGCCGAAGGCACCGATCAACGGGCCGCCCAGCGTGCCGTTGATGATGTTGATCGAGTCGCGGGCGCGGTCCCAATATTCGTTTACGACGCCGTCCGACCCGAAGAGTCTGTTCCAGACGCCGCCTCCGAAGTCGACCGTGGAATCCCAGACGTTGCCGCCGAAGTCGATCGCGGAGTCCCAGACATTGCCGCCGAAGTCGACGGCGGAGTTCCAGACATCGGCCCCGAAGTCGACGGTGCCGTCCCATACGTCGCCGGCCAAGGACCACGCGTGCTTGCCGAAGCCGGTCAGGGCGTCCTTGGCCGTTCCAAGTGCGTCTGTGGTCCATTGCCAGGCGTCGTACATCGCCCCACCGAGCCAGTTCCCGAAGTCGCGCGTGAGCCAACTCGAGAGCTTGAACGCTGCGATTCCTGCGGCCGCCACGGCAAGGTAGGGAGCCGCGGCGGCAACGGCGGCCGCCAGCGTCGGCGCACCGATGGCAGCGATCCCGAAGAACGTCGATGCGCCCTGAGCGATCGCGACCAGGCCGCTGCCGATGCCGATGATCGCCATCGTTCCGTCGAGCAGTCCACCCCAAATGTTGTGTTTGACGGTGTCCAACGCCTCGAGATAGTCGCCGATGTTGAACGGGAGCATCACGCCGGACCAGAGCGTGCTCACCCACTGGTCGGGGACGAGCCCAAGCACGTCGTCGAGTACTCCGACGACCGGATCTGCCCATTCGACGATGGTCGCGGCGGACCCGTCGGCGAAGGAGTCGAGACCGGCGCCGATCGTCCAGGCTGCGCCGAGTGCGGCGCTGGACCAGTTGAATCTGTTGTCGATCTGATGCAGGGCTCCGGCGTGCCGGAAGAGGTCGGAACTGCACGA
This sequence comes from Acidimicrobiales bacterium, assembly GCA_021604885.1. GTDB lineage: Bacteria > Actinomycetota > Acidimicrobiia > Acidimicrobiales > Aldehydirespiratoraceae > JAJRXC01. The sequence goes on along the minus strand of BQJV01000089.1, from coordinate 1,468 downwards.
CTTCAGGTAGTGGGCGACGCGGTCGGCTCGGGCAACCGCGTCCTCCTGGATTCCGTGCATGGTCTTGCCACGGAAATGACTGTTGGTCGTCCGTAGGTCGAGGTCGTATGCGTTGATGACCTGCTGGACGGGTGCGGCGCTGAACGCGAGCTGGTGCCGCTTGCGGTGGTCCAACGAGTCGCCCAGCGTGCGGTACGTCTTTCCGAACTCCATCAGCGCCTCGAAGTCGACGTTGATCAGCATCAGACCTCAACTCCGTACACGTTGCGGAAGTGGTGGCCCACGACGAGCCACTCGGGAGAGTCGTCGGCCGGCATGTTCCAGGGCTTGTATCGCCACGGGATGCGGTCCCAGACGAAGCGTTCGTCCTCTTCGGTTGGGCACGCCCACGCTGGCGGGTAGTCGAAGAAGCCGCGGATGTTTGTGGCCGTCCGCCTGATCCGCGCCAGCTTGTCGGCAAGCTGCTCGGCCAGATCATCGAAGATCTTCGCCAGATCCTCCGCGTCCCGCTCGACGAGATCGAACTGGGCGAACGAGCCCTCGAACTGGTGGGTGTTGAAGTGCTCCGACGCTGGACTCATCCAGTCGCGAAACATCGAGCCGTACGACCGCAGGACGGCTGCGTCGCCGCTGGTCTCGCGACCAACGGCGCGCATGCTCGCCGCCATGTCTCGAAGGTCGTCCGGGCCGATCATCGTGCGTCAGGAACGTCGGGTTCAGATCGCAGAGTTCGCGTCAACGACCTTGTCGTGGCTGTTCTGTACGCCGAGGCCGGCGTCGGTGAGCGCCTGGTTCAGGCGCTGGAGCATCGGCACGAACTCGCCATCCCAGATGCTGCGGAACTCGGTCGCCGCCGGGCTCTCCCACACGGTGTTGTCGAGCGACGACTGCACGGCGCCCTGGAGGGCGATCACGGCGTCCGCCTGGGTGTCGAACGTGTTGCGGAGGGTGATCAGATCATCGGGGTTCATCTGGAGCATGGGGCTCACCTTTCGTGGTTGGTGGCCTCAGCCAAGCAGATGGGAGTGTGCAGCGTAACGAGCAGTACCGTCGGCAACTTCACAAATCTGTGAGGTTCGTGAGGTAGGCTGTCGAGATGGTGGGTTCGCGCGAACAGCTCGTCCTCAGCGGCGTTGCCCTCGCCGAGGCGGGGGACGAGCGCTCGCTGGCGAGGGTGCTTCACACCGAGTCGGTTTGTCGTGCTGCCGGGGTCTCGCGTCGGACGTTCTACGACCAGTTCCCGTCGACGCAGGACTTCACCGAGGAGATCGCGCGTCGTATCAGTGCCGGATCGCGTACCGTCGAGGAGTTCGATGTGGACGGCGCGTTGGCTGCGGGCGCGGACCTGCAAGCGCTGCTGGTCGCGATGTTCGAATGGTATGGCGCGGACATCGGCGTGAATGCTCGGCTCCGGTTCTGGGATCGCACCGTGGAGTCGAATCTGGCGACGTCGCTCCGACGCCTCGCG
>BQJV01000088.1 GCA_021604885.1 Acidimicrobiales bacterium | reverse complement strand
GGATGACATCCGGGCCGACCTCGCCGAGCTGGTGAGCGGGTCGCACCCCGGCCGTGCGTCGGACGACGAGATCACCGTCTTCAAGTCTGTCGGCCTCGCGCTCGAGGACGTCGCCGCCGCCAAGCTCGCCTTCGGTGAGGTGAAGCGGGGGTCAGACCCCAGTTGACGCGCGGGGTCAGGTGAGGGTGAGGGCGCCGTCGAGAGTGAGGGTGGCGGTGGTTGCGGCGGTGATGGCCGGGTAGTCGGCCTCGGGGACGAGGACGATCGGGACGGCGCGGCCGTAGAGCTCGTCGGCGACGATCGACCCCGTGGCGAGGATCTCGTCGGCGTCGATCATGACGATCGCGGCGGGCGCGGTGCCGAGGCGTGCCATCTCGGCGAGCACGGTGCTCGCGGAACTCGACCCCCGACCGCTGCGCATCACCAGGACCGTGCCGGTGACGCACGCGCCGACCTGCGGGTGATGCTCGTCGATCACGCGGCCGTCCTCTGCGGACAGTCCGCCCCAGAAGCTCAACGGCTCGTCGAGGGCGAGCACGGCGCCGGAGGCCTCACCGGCGACGACCACCCGTTGCGGCAGGACTGGATTCGGGGCGACCGTCATCGGTCGGCCCACATCTCGTCGCGGAACACGAGCCGCCCGGCGACGGCGGAGTCGGCGCAGTCGTCCACGCTGCCGAACACCACGTCGATGCCCAGGTTCCCCGGCGCGTAGTGCGCCCACTTCGCCGAGTCGGTCATCGCGTACGTGTGCACGTCCGCCATGATCGGCGTGATGTAGGTGCACGTGTCGGTGACGATCTGCACGCCGGACTGTTCCAGCTCGGCCTGCCAGCCGCGGAGCGAGATCTCGTGGAGGACGTCGCGGCCCGTATTGACGAAGAACTCGACATCGGGCGACACGACTCGCCCGGCCAACGCCTCGCGCAGGCGCCCGAACTCGGCGACGGCGTAGTGCGGCGTGCCGAGCGAGACGGCGCCGAGCGCGCCCGACGTGTCCACAGTGGTGCTCAGCCCGTCCCGTGCCGCGCGAAGGTCGGCGGGGGTGATGTCGACGGTCATCGCGGCGGCACGGCCGCCGAGGGCGGCGTCGAGCGTCGGAGCCTCCGGCGTGATGCCGACGGCGTGGAACATGCCGACGGCACCGGTCGACGCGGCCGCCGCGCCGAGGGCCTTCAGCCGATGCTCGGGTGTCTCCGGTGGCAGGCCGTCGATGACCGGGAGTCGGGCGCCGGCGCGGTGGCCGACCAGGGAGCCGAGCACGGGCGCGAGGGCGTCGTGGTGGAGCAGTTCGTCACGCACGCCGACCAGCCGGAAGACGATCTCGCCGCGCCGGTTGGCGTCCAGATGCAGGCCCGCGGCGGGCGCGCGGCCCGTGATCGCCGAGCAGATGTCGATGAAGTCGCCATAGCGGTGGGTGCGGGCACCGAGCACCGAGTTGGCGAACACGATGGCGTTCGACTCGGCCCAGGCGACGTGCTGCCCGAACGACGGACGCTCCTCGAGCTGGTACGGCGCGCACGTCCACGTCGGCCGGCAGCCCATGCCTTCGTACAGGGCCATCAGCTCCCGGCTGTCCGCGGCAGTCGTCGCATCGCCCCGGAAGAGGTCCGGGTGCAGGAGGTCGAGCGATGACACGTTGAGCGTCGCCGGCACGCGCACCTGCGCGCCTCCGGCCGCCAGGGCCCGGGCGAAGTCGAGTCCGGCCTGACCGAGGTAGAGGCAGCTGTCGATGTGGGCGCCCTCGATCGACAGCAGTTCCGCCGCTTCCATGGCGTCCGCGACGCGGGTCACGACACGCATGGCCATCGCGGCGGCGTCGCCGGTTTCGCCGGCGAGCATCGCCTGATCGGCTTCCGTCAGGGTGAGTGGCATCGGCGTCACCGTAGTATTCGCCACCGTGACCACCGAGCCGACGCTGGCTGATGACGAGATGCGCCTTGCGGAGATCGCGGCCGACCTGCTCGCCCGCGTGCGGGCGGCCGCGCCCGTGTGGCTGCGGCAGCGATCAGCCGCCCTCTGCGCGGCCGCCGGGGTTGCGGGCGACGGGGTCGACGCCGCCGTGGACGACACGCTCGCCCTGCTCGATCCCGAACTCGAGCGCATCCTGCTGGCTGATCCGGACGCGGGGGCGGGCAGCCCGCTCGCCGCGATCCGGGCCTCGACCCGCCCGCTGACGGAACAGCTCCGCTCGATCGGTGTGCCTCCGGTGATCCGCGATGCGTTCTCGCAGGAGAACTTCCGTGACGACCTCTTCGACTTCGGTCCGGCTGCGTTCGCGGACATCCACGAATCGTTGCACGAGCCCGGCTTGATGTGGGGCGCAGCGCGCGCTCATGTGCACCTGCGACGCCGGCGGGAGGCCGACACGTGAGCGGACTCGTCGTGCTCACCCGCGACCTCATGGACGGCGGTCGGTTCCGCTCCGCGACACCGGAGGTCACCGTGGTCCGTGACCCGGGCGACGCGGCGCTCGCGGCCGCGGACCTCATCGTCGTCGACCTCGCGCTCGGCACCGATCTCGCGCCGCTCGTCGCGCTCGGTCCGCCCGTGATCGCCTACGGCGCCCATGTCGACACCGAGGCGCTCGACAGCGCCATGGCGGCTGGGTGTGTCGACGCCGTGCCGCGGTCGCGGATCTTCCGGCGCGCCGGGGAACTGCTCGACTGACCCGTCGCTAGGCTGCTGCCTCGTGTCCGACCGACCTCCCTTTCCCGACGTGCTGGCCTCGGTCGCCGACGTCGAAGGTTGGATGACCGACGACCAGGCCGCTCGGCTCTACGACCGGGCCGCGGACCTCGGCGCCGGCACCCGCATCGTGGAGATCGGCAGCTTTCGGGCCCGGTCCCTGATCGTGCTCGCCTCTGCGGCCGAGGACGGCGTCGAGATCGTGTCGATCGACCCGCACGCGGGCAGCGATCGCGGTCCGCAGGAGATCGAGGCGGACCAGGAACGCGGCGACGACGACCACAGCGTCTACAACGCGAACCTCACCCGGGCGGGTGTGCGCGACCGGGTCGACCATGTCCGCAAGATGAGCGATGACGCGCTCACCGACGTCGACGGCGAGATCGACCTGCTCTACATCGACGGCGCCCATCGCTTCGGCCCGGCTCGGGCCGACATCGTCGACTGGGGCGACAAGGTCTCGGGCGGCGGAGTGCTGCTGATCCACGACTCGTTCAGCTCGATCGGCGTCACGCTCGCCCTGCTGTCCACGATGTTCCTCTCCGGGGAGTGGCGCTATGTCGGGCGGTCGCAGTCGATGGCGGAGTACCGCCGCGAGCGCCTCGGCGGCGTCGAACGGGTGACCAATCTGCTCCGTCAGACCCTCCAGCTGCCCTGGTTCGTCCGCAACGTGATCATCAAGGTCCTGCTGACGGCAAAGCTGTATCCGCTGACGCGGATCTTGGGCCATACGACGCGCGATTGGCCGTATTGAGCCGTCTGAAGAAACAGACGCATCAGCTGCCCGAAACAATCCCGAAACAGTCGATTCGTACGTTGACCCCTGTTCGCTCGCGGATGCACCGCGATCAATGGGAGGGAACACGAAATGGAAGGCAACACCGCCTGGATGATGATCAGCACGGCGCTCGTGCTGTTCATGGTGCCGGGACTCGCGTTGTTCTACGGCGGCATGGTCCGTTCGAAGAACGTGCTCAACATGCTCAACATGAACACCTACTGCCTCGGCATCGTGCCGCTGCTGTGGGTGGTGTTCACCTTCTCGCTGGGCAACAGCGGCGACGGTGAGGGGCTCGAGGCCATCATCGGCAACTTCGACGCCGCCGGCCTGAAGGACCTCACCGGCAATCCGGAAGCCCTCATCGGTGTGGCGTTCTTCATGACGTTCGCCGCCATCACCCCGGCCCTCATCTCCGGCGCCGTGGCGGACCGCATGAAGTTCTCCGCCTGGGCGATCTTCGTTCCCCTCTGGTCGATCCTCGTCTACACGCCGGTCACCTACTGGGTGTACACCGGCTGGCACCACAGCAAGCTCGACCCCGCCGCGATCGACTTCGCCGGCGGCACCGCGATCCACATCAATGCCGGTGTCGCATCCCTCGCCCTGGTCATGGTCCTCGGCAAGCGCAAGGGCTGGCCCGACACGGCCATGCCGCCGCACAACCTCACGTTCGTCATGCTCGGCGCGGGCATCCTCTGGTTCGGCTGGTTCGGTTTCAACGCCGGCTCCGCGGGTGCGGCCGACGGGGTCGCCGTGCAAGCGCTGCTCAACACGTTCGTGGCGGCCTCCGCCGGCATGATCGCCTGGCTGCTCATCGAGAAGGTGCGCGACGGCCACGCCACGACGCTCGGCGGTGCGTCGGGTGTCGTCGCCGGCCTTGTCGCCATCACGCCGGCCGCGGGCTATGTCGGCGGGCTCTCGCCGATCATCTTCGGCGCCGTCGCTTCCGTCTGCTGCTACTTCGCGATCCAGCTCAAGACCAAGTACGGCTACGACGACTCCCTCGACGTCGTGGGCATCCACATGGTCGGCGGCATCATCGGCGGCGTGCTGCTCGGCTTCTTCGCCGATGCGCGGATCAATGGCGTCGACGGTGCCTTCTTCGGCGACAGCGCGCTGGTGCTCAGCCAGGTGATCGCCATCGTGTCGGTCATGGCGTTCTCGTTCGCCATGACCTACGTGATCGCCAAGGTCCTCGATTCCGTCATCGGCCTCCGGGCGTCGGACGAGGACGAGATCACCGGCCTCGACCAGACCCAACACGCCGAAACCGCCTACCTCGACTGAGAACGTCCGTCACACCAGATGTTGCGGGTGTCAGACACCCGCAACATCTGGTGTCTGACACCTGCAACATCTCGGGCTGCTGATCTAATGGGAGTCGCATGAACGCCATTCCTGCCACGTCGGCGGTACTCGCCGACTCGTCGCTCGTGGGCACCGGGCTGTCCCGCGCCTACACGGCCGAGATCGACGCCTGGCTGCAGGACGTCGTCGGCGGCGTCGGCGAGATGGAGGGCGTCGCCCTCGCCGCGGTCGGCGGCTACGGCCGCGGCGACCTCAGCATGGGGTCGGATCTCGATCTCCTGCTCATCCACAACGACTCCGGCCACGTGGCCGAGGTGGCGGAGCGCATCTGGTATCCGATCTGGGACACCGGCATGAAGCTCGGCCACGCGGTGCGCACCGTGGACGAGGCCCTCGACCTCGCGTCCTCGGATCTCGACACGGCGACCTCGTTGCTGGACATCCGGCTCATCGGCGGCGACCCCCGACTCGTCGACGAGCTCGCCACCAAGTCCCGCGCCCAATGGCACGACAACGCCGATCGGATGCTGACCCTCATCGCCGAGGGGACCAAGCAGCGCCACGCCGAGTCGGGCGAGGTCGCGTTCCTGCTCGAACCGGATCTGAAGCTCTCCCGCGGTGGTCTGCGCGACGTCCACGCCCTGCACTGGATCGACCTGGCAGACGACGGGCTCATGGAGGAGTCCGAACGTCAGGGCCTCGTCGGTCCGCACGACACGATCCTCTCGGCGCGTGTCGAACTTCACCGTTCGACCGGGCGCCACTCGAACGTCCTGCTCCTCCAGGACCAGGACGACGTCGCCGCCGCGCTCGGCTACGGCGATGCCGACGATCTCATGGCCGACATCTCCCAGGCGGCCCGTACGGTCGCCTGGATCACGGACGCCGTTCTCCATCGCATGCATCTGCGCAGCAACCGCCGCCGGTGGCGTTCGAAGGTGCGCGAGATGGGCCACGGCATCCGCATCGTCGACGAGACACTCCACCTCGTCGAGGACGCCCCGGTCGCGACCGACCCGGTCCTGCCGCTGCGGGTCGCCCACATCGCCGCGAGGGAGGACGTCTTCATCGAGCGGTCCGTGCTCGACCGCCTCGCCGACAACTCCCCCCACCTGCCCGACCCTTGGCCGGACGAGGCCCGTGAGGTGCTCGTCGACCTGTTGCTGCTCGGCTACGAGTCGATCCGCACCCTCGAAGCGCTCGACCAGGTGGATCTGCTCTCCCGCCTGCTTCCGGAGTGGGCGCCGAACCGCAGCCGTCCTCAGCGCAACGCCTACCACCGCTACACGGTGGACCGGCACCTGATGGAGGCGGCCGCCGAGGCTGCCAGCATCGCCGACCGCGTCGAGCGCCCGGATCTGCTCGTGCTCGGTGGCCTCTTCCACGACATCGGCAAGGGGTACCCCGGCGATCATTCCGAGGTCGGCGTCGACCTCGTTCGCCGCATCGCCCAGCGCATGGGCTATCCGCCGTCCGATGTCGAGGTGCTCGCGGCGCTCGTCCGTCACCACCTGCTCCTGCCCGACGTCGCGTCCCGACGTGATCTGGAGGACGAGGACACGATCCGCTTCGTCGCCGAGGAGATCGAGTCGGTCACCACCCTCGAGCTGCTCGGTGCGCTCACCGAGGCGGACTCCATCGCGACGAGCCAGTCCGCGTGGAACGGCTGGAAGGCCGAGCTGGTCAGAGACCTCGTCACCCGCACGAGCCACTATCTGCAGAGCGGCGGGAACGTCGTGCCGTCCGCCTTTCCGTCGCCGGAGGTACTCGACCGGCTGATCGCGGGCGAGGAGAACGTCGAGCTCCGAGGCCACGAGCTCACCGTGATGACCGAGGACCGGCGGGGCACGTTCTCCCGTGTCGCCGGCGCACTCGCGCTGCATGGCGTCGACATCCTCGAAGCGCAGCTCCACACCGAGGGAACCCGCGCCCTCGAGGTGCTGCGGGTCGGCGGTGGCATCGGGCTCGACGAGCGCCCGAAGCAGGTGGAGGAGGACGTGCGTCGTGCGCTGCGCGGGCGCCTTGCCGTGCGCGCCCGTCTGATCCAACGGGCGCGCAACTATCGGTACCAGAAGGTGACCACCGCCCGGCTCAGCGACCCGCAGGTGATCATCGACAACGAACTGTCGTCGACCTACACGGTGCTGGAAGTGCGAGGCCCCGACTCGATCGGGCTTCTCTACCGGATCACGCGGGCCATGGCGGATCTCGATCTCGACATCTTCTCGGCCAAAGTGCAGACGCTGGGTGACGACGTGGTCGACTCCTTCTACGTCCTCGACCCGAACGGCGAGAAGGTCGTGGAGGACAGCTATCAGCGCGAGATCGAGCTGGCGATCCTCACCGCCATCGCCGCCGACGCCTGATCAGTTGACGACGCCGGCGCTTGTCACGACGAGCTCGCAACCGTCGAAGTCGATCACGAGCAGACCACCGGTCGGGGTGCCGGGGATCGCGAGACCGTCCGGCATGAAGACCGTCAGGAGCCCACGCTCGGCGAGCGGCGTGCCGTGCTCGATCGGGGTGACGCTCAGCTCGTGGATGTCGTCCTCGACGTAGGCGCCGAGGTCGATGCGGGGCGAGCGCCAGTCCGGTAGTACCCCCTGGATCATCACCCGGCCCTCCTCGGCCGACTGCCACTCGATCCACACCCAGACGGTGAGGGTGAGGCCGTTGTCGAGCTCGACCTCCTGCGAGAACAACACGTCGCCGGGCCCCGTGCCGCCCTGACGCCCGCACGGGTGACGTTCGAGGAACGTGGAGCGCACCTCGCGGTCGACCGTCGTCGGGTAGCCCTCGGTGAGCCCGGGCGCAGGCCCGGTGTGAATCGTGTTGGTCCAGAGGTCGACATAGAGCGGCGCACCGGTCGACTGGCCGCACGCCATGTCCTGATACGCGATCGCCCAGCGGCACCATCCGTCCGCGAATTCGGTGCCGTCCTCGACGGACAGCTGGAACGTCTCACGCCCGATCTCGTCGCCGTTGAGGAGATCGAGGCTGACCGTGTGGAGGACCGGTGTGAGGTCGCCCGACCATTCCGCTTCCCAGCGAGTGACGATGTCGAAGCGGGTGTGAAGGCGCGACGGATCCTCGGTGGACGGCTCGGTCTGCCAGAGCCGGTTGCCGTCGTAGTCGATGACCTCGACCCACTGGGCATCAATTCCTCCGACCGCCATCGCGATCGCGCCATCGGCGAAGCGGACGTCGTCGGTCCCGACCTCCCAACCGCCAGCGGCAGCGAGTCGCTCCACGTCGCCGGTCGGCAGGTCGACCAGGAACAGATCGTTGACCCAATCCTCGATGTTCGCGCCTGTCTGCTTCGTCACGAGCGCCATGGGCACGCCGTCGACGAGCGCCACGTCGCGGAGCTGGGTCTGCCGGAACCCAGCGCCGAGGTCGATGACGTAGCTACCTGCCTCGTGCCAGACGGTGATGGGCGGTGCCGAGCTGCCGTCGGCGGCCTCATGCACGACGAAGCCGCCAACGAAGAACGCGAGATTCGTCGGTCCGATCGGCATCCGGTCGATCCGGTTGTTGGCGAGGTCCCGGAACTCGACACCCTCACTCGTGCCGGAGACCAGGTCGTAGGTTACAGCGGGGTCCGGGGCCGCGACGTCCCGGCGTTCTCCGGGACTGGAGGGTGCGGGCTCGGTCGGGTCGATCCACACGGCGCTCGCCAGAATGCCGGGAAGGTGCTCGGTATCACCGCCGATCACGATCTGGTCCCAAGTCTGGTCGTGCTGAGTAACGGGTGCGGGCGTGGCGACGACCGCCCCACTCACCCGAAACGTTCCAAAGTCGAGCTCGACCGCCTCTCGAGTTGTGACGAGCGTCGCGGGGATCCCCATGACGGTCGTCGCGCTGATGTCGACGTCGTTCTCGGTCACGCCGAGGGATTCGACCAGTGCAGTGACGTCGGCCGTCGGGAGAACGTCGACCGCCACCCAGCCGTCGTCACCGCCCCACGTGCGACCCACCTCGATCGGCTTCCAGTGTGCAGGGATCTCGATGCGCACGCCGAAGTCGATCGCGTCGACCGTCGTCGTCTCGACGGGCGCATCGGGTGCCTCGGCCGGCAGCCACCGAATCGAGTCGAGGATGGCATCGATGTGTTCGATGGTCCCGAAAACGTGCACCACGAGACCTTCGTCTCCGACTGATGAGGCGGGGGCGGACACCACGATCCACTTGCCGCGTTCCCCGACGTTCGACGTGCCGGGTTGGCCGTCGACCTCGATGTCGTCGGCTGTGTAGGCGTTGTAGTCGGGAAAGCCGTTGGCCTGGAGGATGTTCGTCGCCGTTGCCGTCGGGGTGGGGCGGAGATCGAAGGCGACCCATCCACCTTGGTGGCCCGCATCCGTGCCCCAACCGATCGTCGGTTCTCCGTAGTCCTGCGACTCCCAGTCCGCCGGAATGTCGAACTCGATGCCGAACTCGTCGAGCACGATGTGCTGCACGTCGGTCTGGTCATCGCTGGCCTGCACATCCGGGTCGTTGTCTGATACGAGCGCCGCGACACCGAAGCCGGCAACCGCGATGACCGCTGCGGCCACCGCCGCATACGCCCAACGGCGTCGGCGCGGCGCCGGCACAACCATCACGTCAGGCGCGGTCGTCACCGGTGTTCGGTCGGCCCGCCGCTCGGCGAGTCGGCGCAGTTGGTCGTCGAGGTCACCCATCGGTCATCACTCCCAAACTCGTTCGTAGGCGGAGCAGGGCCCGGGTCACCTGGGTGGAGATCGTCGACGCGGACACGCCGAGTGCGTCGCCCGCTTCGGCGTGGGTCCATCCGCACGCGGTCACCAGCCAGACGGCTCTCGCCTGGCCGACCGGCAGCGCGGCGAGCGCGTCCGGAAGACCGGGTTCGACGTCGGGAAGCGAGTCCTCACCGGACCACGGCAACCAGCCCTGCTTGCGACGACGGACACTCGTCTGTGCGACCCGGTAGAGGTATCCGGC
>BQJV01000087.1 GCA_021604885.1 Acidimicrobiales bacterium | reverse complement strand
CGTCGAGCAGACGTGGCTCGGAGAACTTCTTCGTGGGCAACTTCGACTCGAAGTCGAGCGACTTGGCGGGCGAGACGACGATCAGCACCGTTCTGTTCTACCAGCGGGGTGGGCGGGAACGTCAGCCGATGACCGGCTCGCCGATCTCGCACGGGATCGAACGGCCGAGGCCCTCTGCCATCGAGGTGAGCACCGTGCCCAGATCGGTGCGGATGGGTTCGTCGCTGGCCAGCGACACCACGTAGTCGTCGCAGGTGAAGGTCGCCACGGTGATGCCGTCCACCTCGCCGATCCCGGCGACGAAGCCGTCCTGCTCGTAGCGTGTCGCATCGGGGATCTCGACGTCCTCGAACAGCGCGTCGAGGAGGATCACGTCGATCTCCACGATGAAGCCAGCATCGAGCCGAGCCGACACTGCCTGCTCGACGACCGCCGGTTCGGCCTCCCATCGAGGGCCGAAGCCGGCCGGTGTGAAGTGTGTGGCCAGCCACTCGGCCATCACCTCGAGCCGGTCGTCGGCCGCGTCCTCGACGAGAACCGGCGAGGTGAGTCCGCAGCCGAGCCGCGGGATCAGTTCATCGGCCAGGCCGACCATCGTGTCGACGTCGCCGCCCCCGAGCGAGAAGGTGTCGGTGCTGCAGCTGAACGTCACGATCGTCTCGCCGAGCCCTGACGGGTTCGAGCTGCTGACGACAGCGATCCGGTCACGGGCCGAGCCGTCCGGACTGGGGAGTCGCGGGCCGGTTCCGTGCGACGTCCGGGCATCGGCATGCGCGTCCGCCCAGATGAAGATCCCCTGGCCGTCGACGGTCGCTCCGGCGCGGGCGTTCGGTCCGCCATGGCTCGGCTCGCCACAGCAACCGGCCAGCCCGAGATCGGCAAGGGCCGTGACTATGGCGTCCTCGAGCCGGTTCCCGCACTCAGCGCAGCCGCGGACCCACCATGTCGCACGTTGCGCGACGTCGTCGTAGGGAACAAGCAGCACGGGCTCGTCATCGACGAGGTAGACGCCTGGCGCAACCGTCTCGGAGGAGCACAGCCCAGGAAGAACCTCGATGATCAGGTCCGCGCCGTCTGTCGCAAGCGGCTTGGTCGCCGGTGCCTCCCACCAATCGTTGCCGGGAGCGAGCACAGCGGACAAGAGTGCGACGCCCGGCGCGTCGATGATCGCGCCGTCCTGAACGAGAAATGTCGTGGGCACTTCGCACTCGCCACCCCACAACGCGAGGACAGGGCCGGAAGGGTCGACCCAACGCCAGCGACCGAGGGTGTCGCTCGTCCAGTCCGGATCCGGAGCGGGAGTGGGCACCGTCATGGACACAACGTCACCGGAGTAGACGCGGATCGTGCGGCCCTCGTCGCAGATCGCCCATCGGCCTCCGTCACGACCGACCGCAGCCGACGTGCAGCCCGCGGGCACGTCCAGCGCCGCCGGTCGCTCGGTGTCGACGAGCAATCCGGTGCGGGAGTCGAGCGTCATCCAACTGTCGTTGTCGGGTCCGTCCGGGATCGTGGTCTCGGCGAGGAAGGTGCCGGCCCCGTCGTAGAGGTGCATGAGCCCGTCGCCGTTCGTGACGGCGAACCCCTCGTCGGGGAGGCCGGTCGTGTCGACCGGCGGCGTTGCCGGTGCCGTGGTTGTCGAGCTGGTGGTCGACGTCGTTGTGGTGCTCGTCGTCGACGTCGTTCCCACGGGAAGAATGTCCACGGATGCCGAGTCGTCGCGGTTGAGCACGAGCAGTCCGCCGACAGCGACGACCGCGAGCGCGACCGCGGCGCCGATGAGCATCGGTCGTCGCGACGGCCCTCGTGCGGGGGCTCGACCCCGCGCCGCCTCGGCCGTGACCGGCTCGACGGCGTCGTCGAGGGCAGCCGCGGCGTCGCGGAGTCGGCGGGTGAGATCGTCGTTCACGGGTCGACCCCCAGATCGATGCGGAGCTTGTCGAGGGCGCGGCGGCGATGGGTGCGCACGGTCGACACGCGGGCGCCCATCGTGTCGGCCGCTTCCTGCAGGGTGACGCCCCAACCGTCGATCAGGAGGACGGCAGCGCGCTGGGACGGTGTGAGGCGGGCGAGCGCCTCAGCGAGGGCCGGCTCCACCGGGAGCCGGTCCTCCTGTGCGCCGTCGACGACGCGCAATTCGGTTCGCCTGCGATCGCGGCGCCCTCGCCGAGTCGACGACTGCCCGACTCGGTACAAATACCCACCAGGGTTGGTCATCGCCCGCAGGCGGTCGAAGTTCTCCCACGCCCACGCGAGGGCGTCGGCGGCCGCCTCGCGTCCGACGTCCGCCCCATAGGCGGCAACCAGCGCACGGCGAAGCGGCGGTTCGACCTCGGTGACGAAGCGATCGAATCGATCGCTCGTCCCGTCAACCACCTCGAGGTGATCGGGTTCGCGCACGGCACCCACAACCTAGGAGAGCCATGAGCGACCGGAATGTGTGACGCGTCCGCTCAGGTGAGGCCGCGGAGAATGGACAGGTGTCTGACCCCACTGTCCAAACTGGTCAGCCGTCGCAGGGGCCGACGGTGTGCTTCTGCATGAAGTCGACGAGTCGTTGGCTCGACTTCTGGACGCGGTTGGCGACGGTGCGGGTGCGTCCCTCCACGTCTCGTTGCACGTTGTCGGCGGGCGTGTAGTTCTGCGAGTGCTGGGCGCCGCCGATCACCGGGTCGGCCATGTTCACGTCGAGGATGTGTTCCACGCATCGCATCACGCCGTTCTCGCACTTCCAGATCGCGACCCAGGTGAGATCGCACTGTTGGCTGACGTAGCCCCACTCGGCCCGGAAGCTCACATGGTTGCGCTGGATCCAGCGGCTGAACGCGCCGATGATCGACGATCCGACGGCGGCCGCTCCCTCCAGGGCGACGACTGGCACCTGGAAGATGCTCGTCGGGATGTCGATGCCGAGCTTCTCACCGGCCACGGTCGCGCCGCCCGAGACCCCGGCCTCCACCGCGTCGCCAACGCCCCGGCTGACGGTGCCCTTGATCGCCCCGCCCACGCTGATCGCGGCCGACCCGGTGGCGAACATGTCGCGATACCAGGCCAGCTCGCCGGAGATCCGCTGCCCCTCGTGCACACCCTCGGCTCCGTCGGGCATGACGGTGCACCAGTAGTTGATCAGCACCCGCTCGCTGAACGTGTCGATCACCCGGCGCTCGACGTTGCCCTCGGGGAAGCAGCCGCCATCGCAGTCCTCGCCGGTGCCCATCGGCCCGCCCCACTTCGTGCCGGGGCCGTCCTTCAGGCCGAGACACTCGTCCAGTGCGCGCTTCCACTCGGCCGCGCGAGCCTCGGCGTCATCGGCTTCCTGGTCGGCCTTGTCCGCGGCGTCGCGGGCGTCGCGCGCCTCCTGCTCCGCCTTGTCGGCCGCCTCGTTGGCCTCGTTCATCTCCCGCTCGGCGTCGTTCAGCGCCTGCTCGGCGTCCTCGAGCTTCTTCTGCTTCGCGGCCTGGTCCATGTCGTCGGCTTCGCGCCGCTCGTCACGGGCGCCCGGCTCGTCGAGGTCCTCCCAGTCCTGCTCGGTCTGCTCGGCCGACTCCTGCGACGGGTCGTCTCGATAGCGGTCCCAGGCCTCGCCCGCGGCTTCGCGCCGGAGACGGAGATCGCGGGACGTGATGCGCTCGCCCGTCTCGCTGTCCTCGATCCAGGTGTCGTCCTCGTTGGGAGGCGGACGATCGCGGTCGCGCTCCGCCTTGTCCCGGTCGTTCTTGGCGTCCTCGGCGTTCTTGCCGGCCTCGTTGGCATCGTTGCGGGCGTCGGTCGCGTCCTGTTCCGCCTCGTTGGCGTCGGTCTCGGCTTGTTCCGCCTCGGCGCGCTTCGCCTCGGCCTCCGCCTTCGCGGCTTCGTAGGCGCGACGGATACGGTCGCACGGACCCTCGGCCACCGGGGCCGCGGTCGCGACCGTCGGGCCGCTCGTCGTCGTGGTGGGTGGCGGGGCGGTGCCGCCGTCTGCGTCCTTCCCGCCGTCGTCACCACCCGTGCGGCTGACGAAGTAGCCGCCGACCGCGATGACTACGCCGGTGATCAACGAGATCCACGGCCAGATCGGATCGTCCTCGGTCTCCGTCGTCCCTTCGGGCTCGGATCCGTCGGTCGTCGCGGTGTCGGACGAATCGCCGTCACCATCGCCGTCCGTACCGGAGTCCGAACCCGTGCTGTCGGACCCGGTGCTGTCGGACCCCGTGCTGTCCGTGTCCGAGCCCGTGCTGTCCGACCCCGTGCTGTCGTCGCCGCCATCGGTCGAACCGTCCGTGCCGGTCTCGACGAGATCGTCGAACCAGGTGGTGATCCCGGTCTGCAGGTCGTCGAGGAAGGACGAGTCGATCGTCGACGTGTAGTTGCACTCGAGGTCGCCGGCGAAAAAGTCGTAGCTGCCCTCGGACCCGAGCATGTACCGCTCGCGATAGCTCGGCGCGTCGCCGGTCGTCTCGATGGACAAGCCGTCCGTGAGGGTCGCGATACCGAAGGAGAGTTGGCCGGTGTCGAACTGGTAGAGCGAGACGTCGAGCGCGTCGGATCTCGCGTCGCTCTGCATTCCGGCGTAGAGCTCGTAGGTCGTGGTCCATTCCTCGGCACAGGAGCCGCTGTTCGTGCCGTCGAGCGTGTGGGTGACGGGGAACGCGAGCGGGTCGTACGCCGACATCACCGGGGTACCGACGAGGTACGGCGGGTTTGCTTCCGACATCTCGGGTACGTGCGGGTGCGAGGTCGCGATCGTGTTGCTGGGCTGGTAGCCGCCGCTCGCCGGGGTGCGGAAGGCGAACGAGCGGTGGCTCATCGCGCCCGCCATCTCGGACCCGTCGGTGATGCCGATGAAGATGTCGTCGAAGATCAACCCGACGGTGCTGGTCGGCATCTGGTTGAACTGACTGCCCCCGTTCACGAAGTGGCTGATGTGCCAGTACGGATCGCAGCGCAGCACCCAGGCGTGGGACGCGCCGCCGAAGAGGTCGTAGACGGCTGCAGGGGAGGGCCACGCTTCGCCGCCCATGTTCAGTGTCGTCACGCCCAACTCGTGGACCTGGCCGTCGCACTCGCCGTCGACCGGGAGGCCGCCCATGATCCGGCCGCCCCAGATGTCGACGACGCCGGTCGGGAACATCCCGTCCGGAGGGGGGACACCGATGACGGGCCGGTCGAACAGTGTCCCCGGCGTCATCGGATCGAACGCGAGATCGAGCCCCGACCACGGCATGTCACCGCCTTCGAATCCGTCGGTCGGCATCACCGGAGCGAACTGGTCGAAGACCTCCAGCCGCGGCCCGTTGAGCGGCATCGTCATGTCGGCGTCGTCGAACCCGAATCGGCGGAGGTCGTCGCCGGTGACGTCGGGTGAGCCGTCGAAGTCGAGATCGTTGAACACCGCCATGTCGCCGATGTTCGTGCGGAAGTGGAACGTGTCGGTGAGCGTCGCCTGCCCGGTGTCGTCGCTTGCCGGCGCGCCGAACGGCGAGAACGCCTCGAGCTCGCCGGACTCGGCGATGAGATCGGACCGGCCGTTGGCCAGCGATTCCAGCACGTCGAACAGCCCGGCTCCCTGCGGTCGCACCGGTTCCGGGGCGCCGGCCTGGCTCGCCGCGCCGAGTGACGCCAGCCCGAGACTGGCGAGCAGCGTGGCGATGGTGAACAGCGAGATCCCGACCCGAGGACGCATCCGCGTGTCCTTTCCGACAGGTGGTTGCACCACCAGTCTCGCCCATCGCCGGACCCGACACCGGGAATCGACAAGACTGGGGGGATGGACCGTCAGACGATGGGAAAGGCTGCGGTGGCGCTCGGAGCCCTGCTGATCCTGATCGGCATCGCCGGCCTGCTCTTCGCCGGCGGCTCGACGACCACCGTGGTCGCGGGCACGGACGGCACGGCCGGCATCGCCGGCGCGGACCCGCCGCCGTCCTCCTCGTCAACCTCGTCCTCGACCAGCTCGACCTCGTCAGCCACCACCACGACCACGACGACGACCACCAGCACGACGTCGACGACCACCTCGACAACGACAACGACCACCACCACGAGCCCGCCCGCCGAGGAGTCCGTCGAGGAGTTCTTCGACCTCCTGCTCGCGGCCTTCGCCTCGGGCGACGCCGACACGCTGTTCGCCCGACTGAACCAGGTGACACTCGATCGCTACGGCGCCGACCAGTGCGAGACCTACGCGGCACAGATCGCGGGCCAGGCCCAGGACCTGGAACTGGTCTCGTCCACGGAGGTGGGTGACTGGGACTATGTGACCGACGACGTGACCGACACGATCAGCGACACCACGGCGGTGGCGGTCGTGCGCACACTCGGCGATCAGACCATCGACCAGGAGCTGCACTGGAAACGGGTCGACGGCGCCTTCACCTGGTTCACCGACTGCGGCGTCCCCGCGTAGGGAAATGGGTCACGCCCTGATGCGTGCACCATGATCTCCGCCATGGGAGATCAGCTGGCAGGACGACGTGTGCTCGTGGTCGGTGCCTCGTCGGGCATCGGTGCGGCGCTCGCGAAGGCCGTGGTCGCCGCGGGCGGTGACGTGACCGTCTCGGCCCGCCGAGCGGAGGCGCTCGATGCGCTCGTCGACGAGATGGGCGGCGGCCACGCGGCCGCCGGCGACGCCGCGGTCCGCGAAGACGCGGAACGGGTTGCGGCGACGGCCGCCGAGAAGATGGGCGGTATCGATCTGCTCGTCTATGTCGCCGGCTACGGGCCGCTCCAGCGCATCGCCGAGTGCGATCCCGACCTCTGGTCCGACGTGTACCGGGTCAACGTGTGCGGCGCGAACCTCGCGGCCGGTGCCGCGCTGACCCACATGGACCGCGACGGCATCTGTGCGTTCGTCTCGTCGCGGACGGTCGAGGACGCCCACCCGATGTTCGGTGCGTACTCGTCGACGAAAGCCGCCCTCGATCAGTGCATCCGCGTGTGGCGTCACGAGTACCCCGACCAACGCTTCATCCGGGTCGTGATGGGCAACTGCGGGCCGACCGATTTCGCGAACCACATGAACCTCGACCTGATCGGCGAGGCGCTCACCCGCTGGGGCGAGCTCGCGATCCCGGGCGGGATGATGGACGTCGATGACGTCGGCGTGAGCCTTGCCCAGTCACTCGCGGTCGCCCTCGATCACCCCGAGATCGACAGCAGCGAGATCAAGCTCGACGCCCGCCCCGAAGACGGCGCCGTCCTCGGCCCCGCTTCAACTGGGGTCTGACCCCCGCTTCACCTTGCCTTGATCGCAGGCGGGGCGGCTCAGAAAACCTTGCCGGGGTTGAGGATGCCGTTCGGGTCGAACGCATCCTTGATCCGCTGCATGAGCGCGAGCTTCGCCGGGTCCTCCAGCTTCTGCACGTAGTCCCGCTTGGCGATACCGATGCCGTGTTCGGCCGAGATCGTGCCGCCGAGCGCCATGCCGGCCGCGAGGATCGCCGTCATCAGCGACGACCGTTTCTCGTCGTCCCCCTGGAAGACGGACAGGTGGACGTTGCCGTCGCCGGCGTGTCCCGCACCGGCGACCCACGCCTCGTGCTCGACGGCGAGTGCGCCGACCGTGTCGAGATACTCCGGGATCGACGCCCGCGGCACCACCACATCGATGATGTCGTTGGCGCCGTGTTCCTTTGCGACCCAGAACGCCTTCTCGCGCGCCTCGAGCACCTGCGCGCCGGCAGCCGCGGGGAGGACGTAGACATCCATCGCCCCGGCCTCACTCACCAGCTCGCCGGCCCGTTCGATGTCGGCCTGGAGGCGGTCGTCCTCGGCGGACTCCAGCACGACGAGCAGGTAGGCGAGCGCCTTCTCCTTGATGTCGTCGGGCATGCCGAGATCGAGCCCGATCGACTCCGACGTCGCCTGCATCGCCATCGCATCGACGTACTCGAGCATCAACGGCACGAGCCCGGCCTGGAGAATCCCGGGGACGGCCTCGGTGACCTCGGCGAGCGTCTCGAAGGGTGCGAGCACCGTGGCCTTGTGGTCGAGCCGGGGCACCACCTTGAGGGTCGCCTCGGTCACGACGGCGAGGGTGCCTTCCGAGCCGATGATGAGCTGACCGATGTCGTAGCCGGTCGTGAACTTCACATACTTGCCGCCGGACCGGATCACCTCGCCGGTCGGGAGCACGGCCTCGATCCCGAGCACTTGGTGCCGGGTGACGCCGTACTTCACGGCTCGCATGCCGCCCGCGTTCGTGGCGACGTTGCCGCCGAGCGACGCCGATTCCTCGCCCGGCAGGATCGGATAGACGAGGCCGTGGGGCGCCAGTGCTTCGTCGAGTTCGCCGAGGGTGACGCCCGGCTGCACCACGGCGACATGGTTGGCCGGGTCCACCTCGATCACCGTCGCCATGCGTTCCAAGCTGAGGAGGATCCCGTCCGGCTCGGGCACCGCGCCGCCGGACAGTCCGGTGCCCGCCCCGCGTGCGGTGACCGGCACCCGCAGCTCGTTGGCCAGGGCGAGGATCTGGCTGACCTCGGCAGTCGAGGTGGGCTTGAGCACCACGGCGGGCGCGACACCGTCGACGTTGACACACTCGTCGTGGGTGTAGTCCTCGGAGATGTCGTCGCCCGTGAGCACCTGGTCGGCGCCGAGCGAAAGCTGGTCGATGAGCTGTGCGGCCGTCATGGGCGTCATGCTTCCAGGGAGGTCGCGATCGGTCCAGGGCCGCTGACGTCCGGCTCGTCGAGGAGGACCACCGTCTGCGCGGCGGTCACCGACGGAACGGCGTGGAGCTGCACCAGCACGACGTCGCGGAGCTCTGCGAGGTCGCGGCAACGCACCCGCAGAAGGATGTCGAACGGGCCGGTGGCGAGGCCCACCCACTCCACGCTCGGCATCTCCGCGAGGTCGGTCTGCGCATCGCGCCAGTTCTCCTGCGCAACGTTCACCATCACGAGCGCAGCGACGTGGAGGCCGCACTGTTCGGGGTCGACGATCGCCGTGAAGCCACGGATGACGCCCTCGTCGACGAGGCGGTCGAAACGGGTGTAGGCGGTGGCACGGGCGATGCCGAGATGTTCCGCGAGGGCGGGGATCGACCGGCGGCCGTCGCGCCGCAGCTCGTCGATCATCCGGCGATCGATGTCATCAAGCTCGTGCATCGGCTGATCGTCTCTCTCAGTAGAGGAATTGCAGATGATCTTCTCACACTTCGGCGAGAACCGAACACAACACCTCTGATCACCCATACTCGAATCATGATCGTCTTTCCGCAGGATCGGCTGGCCGCGACCGGTGATCCGTACGGGGAGCGCCGCGCCGCGATCGCGATCCGGGCAGCCGGGCCGGGCCGACCCCCGAAGACGATCTGCTACACGGAGACCGAGAACGCGGTGTGGGCCGTGGTCGCCGACGCGCTGACGGAAGCCTGGGGCGAGCATGGGGCGCGGGCCGCCCGCGACGGTCTCGAGGCACTGGCGCTCGACTCCGGTCGCGTCCCCCAACTGGCGGAAGTCACCGCGAAGCTCGAACCCCTCAGCGGGTTCCGCTTCGAGGCGGTCCCGGGCCTGGTCGAGCCCGAGTCGTTCTTCGGGCACCTGGCCGACGGCGTCTTCCTCTCGACCCAGTACGTGCGCTGGGAGGGCAGCCCCCTCTACACGCCGGAGCCCGACGTGATCCACGAGGTCTTCGGCCACGCCCACATGCTCACCGATCCCGTCATCGCCGATCTCCACCGCCGTGCGGGGGCTGCGTACCGACGCGTGGATGACCCCGCCGCCCGGCAGTTCGTGGCGGATGTCTTCTGGTTCTCCGCCG
>BQJV01000086.1 GCA_021604885.1 Acidimicrobiales bacterium | reverse complement strand
CGTGGGCTGACATGGCGAGCGGCCGGCGACCGACGATCGAGGATGTCGCCACGGCGTCGGAGGTCTCCGTGGCCACCGTGTCGCGAGCGCTGCGCGGGCTGCCGAACGTCGCGCCCGACACCCGTGCACGGGTCGAGGCCGCCGCGGACGCGCTGCGCTACGAGATCGACCCGCAGGCGTCGAGCCTCGCCAGCGGCCGCACCATGACGATCGGTCTGGTCGCACCGCTCTTCGGCACCTGGTACGCCGATCAGGTCGTGAGCGGCGCGGTCCCCGTTCTATCCGAAGCCGGCTTCGATCTCCTGGTCGCATCGGTGCACGACGTGGCGTCGCTCGAGTCCTTCCTGACCCGGTCCCGCGCGTTCGGGCGCCGGGTCGACGGCGCGTTGCTGATCGACCTGAGCATGGACACGGCGCAGTCGGCCCTCCTCGATCGACTCGGTGTGCCGGTCGTGTCGGTCGGAGAGATTCTCGACGCGATCCCCGGTGTCGCCATCGACAATGTCGGGACAGCGCGCATGGCTGTCGAGCATCTTCTCGATCTCGGTCACCGTCGGATCGGTGTGCTGGGCGGGGCGCCCCCGACGACGACGGTGTCCCCGGTCGCCCAACGCCGGGAGCGGGGCTGGCGGGAGGCACTCGAGTCCGCTGGAATCGAGCCGGAGCCGGCGCTGTGCGCGGACGGAGCGTTCGCGGTCGATGGTGGGGCCGCGGCCATGGCCGAACTGCTCGACCTCGCCGACCCGCCGACCGCCGTCTTCTGCATGTCGGATCGCATGGCGCTCGGCGCCCTCGTCACCGCCGCGGCGCGTGGCCTCACCGTGCCCGGCGACATCAGCCTGATGGGATTCGACGACGACGACCTCGCCGCCACGTTCGGCCTGACCACGATGCGTCAGCCGGTCACCGATATCGGGGCCCGCGCCGCCCGCTGTCTCCTCGACCATGTCGCGGGCGACGGACCGGACGGTGTCGAGGTCGTGCCGGTCGAGCTTGTCGTCCGCTCGACGACGGCACCACCGCGCGGAGCGTCGAACTCGTTGACGTGACCCGTGCCGACGCGTAACGTATCGCAGAAGCGTTGTAAGCGCTTACAGCCGCCGTGGTCCGATGCCCCGGCAGCGCATCTGTTTCCACCTGGAGGAGTACTTCCTAATGCGTAGATCTCGATGGTTCCTGCTTGTCGCATTGCTTGCGGCGTTCGGGCTCATCGCCGCCGCGTGCGGTGATGACGACGACAGTGAGGCCGGTAACCCGCCGGCCGACGGCGACGATGGCGCCGATGACGGTGGCGATGACGGTGGCGATGACGGTGAAGGTCGCTTCGCTGGCCAGACCGTCAACATCCTGACGCCGGAGACGGCGACGGAAGCCGAATCGTTCCTCGCCGGCCTGCAGCCGTTCCTCGACGAGACGGGGCTCGAGGTCAACCTCAACGCCACTCGTGACGCCACGACCGAGCTCAACATCGCGCTCGAGGCCGGCGACCCGCCGGACGTCGTGATCATCCCGCAGCCGGGCCGTACGCGGACCTTCTGCGACGAGGGTTCGGCCATCCCGGTCCCGCAGTCGACCCAGGACACGCTCGCCGGCCAGTTCGACGACGCCTGGTGGGACCTCGGTTCCGGCAGTGACGGCACCCGCTGTGGTGTGCCCAACAAGGGCGATGTGAAGAGCCTCGTCTGGTACAACACGGGCGTCTTCGCCGACAACGGTTACGAGATCCCGGAGACCTGGGACGCCATGACCACCCTGACCGACCAGATGATCGCCGACGGCATCACCCCCTGGTGCATCGCCATGGAGTCGGGCGACGCCACCGGTTGGCACTACACCGACTGGTTCGAGGACTTCTTCCTGCGTCTCCAGGGCGCCGACGTCTACGACCAGTGGGTCAACCACGAGATTCCGTTCAACGATCCTGCCGTGGCCGAGGTCGCCCAGTTCGTGAACGACATCTGGTTCCAGGAAGGCGCCGTCTTCGGCGGCACCGATCAGATCGCCACCACACAGTTCCGTGATGCGTCGATCCCGCTCGTTGCCGGCGACTGCGCCATGGTCAAGCAGGCGAGCTTCTATGCCGCGCCGATCTCGGAGAACGGTGGCGTCGTCGGCGCCGACGGCACGGTCAACGCCTTCTACCTCCCGACCATCACCGATGAGTTCGGCACCGTCGTGCTGGGTGCGGGCACCCACGCCGTCGCCTTCACCGACAACGACGTGTCCCACGCCGTCGTCGAGTACCTCGGTGGCGCCGAGCACGCCAACGGGCGTGTCGCTTCCGGCTTCGGTGGCTACCTGTCGCCGAACACGGGTCACGACACGAGCCTCTACGAGAACGACCTCGAGAAGCTGTTCGCCGAGATCCTGGTGAGCGCGAGCCCGTTCCGTTTCGACGGTTCGGACCTCATGCCGGGCGAGATCGGGGCAGGCGCCTTCTGGCGTGAGCCCACCGACTACGTGTCGGGCGCGATCACTCTCGAAGAGATGCTCGACAACGTCGAGGAAGAGTGGAACGCCCTCGGGTAGTCCAAGACTGAACGACTGAGCCGTGGGCGGGCGAATCCGCCCACGGCTCGACCGTTCGGAAAACGCTAGGTTTCAGCGAAGGAATCAGAGAACGAGCGGGCAGGGGGGTCCATGGGCAAGTTGATCAGCACGATCGTCAGTGTGGCGGTCGGACTTGGTGCGGCAGCCGGACTCTTCATCGGATTCAACCGCCTCGTCGACCAGGCTCGGCCCCGCTGGCCGATCCTGACCTCGGGCTTCGCCGCCGTGTTCGGCATCCTCGCCGGCGCGATCCTGCAACACAACGACATTCTCCGGACGCCGTCCATCGATCTGCTGATCTGGGACGCGCCGGAGGGGGCCTTCACCACTCTGCTCGTCGGTCCGATCGTCTTCGGTGTGCTCGGCTACCTCTTCGGAAAGGCCGTCACGCCGAATCTGGAGTCGCGAACCCACTGGGAGGGTCGCCTGCGGCCGATCGGGTTCGTCGGCCCTGCGGTGCTGTTCGTCACCTTCGGCCTCGTCGTCCCCTCCCTGCGCACGATTCTCGTCTCGTTCCGCGACGGCAAGCGGGGCGACGGCGACTACACGCTCGCCCAGTACGACCGCATTTTCAGCGACGACGACCTCTGGACGATGGAGGGGTTCGGCGACATCTTCACCAGCCGGCTCTTCATCGTCGGCCTGTTCGCGATCGTCTTCGCCGTCATCGCGGCGTGGGCGAGCACCCAACGGTTCCACGGCACCTCACAGTCCGGCAGCGCCACGCTCGTGATGCGTCTGCTCGGTGGTGGCGTGGTGCTCGTCGCCGGACTCGCCGTCATCGGGTTCGCGGAAGCCGTCGCCCGCGACCCGAACCGATCCTCGGTCTACGACGCGCTGACAGTGCTGGTCTCGAGTCGGGTCACCCTCGCCGTGGTCGTCATCACCGCGGCGCTGCTCATCCTGGTCTGGCTCTACTTCAAGGTCCGTCCCGACGCCGTCGCCGAGGAGACCACGGAGCTCGACTGGAGCAGCCCGATCTCGTCGCTGACGATCGTCTTCGGCATCATCCTGCTTCTCTTCGCCGCGTTGTCCACGATGCAGGCGCTCATCTGGAACAACCTCTGGTGGGTCGTCACGGTGGCCGGCCTCTCCACGGTGCTGGGCCTGCTCCTCGCGATGCTCGCCGACCGGGTGAAGTCCGAGAAGTACGCGAAGACGATGATCTTCATGCCGATGGCGATCTCGATGGTCGGTGCCGCCGTCATCTGGGACTACATGTACAACGTGCAGCCCGGCGACACGCAGATCGGTGTGCTCAACGCCATCATCCAGGGCCTCGGTTTCGAGGCGCGTGGGTTCTTCATCAACTCGTCGGCGATCCCGTGGAACAACGTCTCGATCATGGTGATCATGATCTGGATCCAGACCGGCTTCGCGATGGTCGTGCTCTCCGCCGCGATCAAGTCGGTGCCCGACGAGTTGCTCGAGGCAGCCCGGGTCGACGGGGCCAAGGAGGTCCAGGTGTTCTGGCGGGTCATCGTGCCGCAGATCACCGCCACGATCCTCGTGGTGCTCACCACGCTCATCATCATCGTCATGAAGGTCTTCGACCTCGTGAAGGCGACGACCAACGGCGCCAACCGCACCGACGTGTTGGCGAATGCGATGTTCAACCAGCTTCGTGACGGCAACTTCGCGCTCTCGAGCGCGTTCGCCGTGTTGATCTTCGTGCTCACGTTGCCCGTGATGATCTACAACATCCGCCGCACACAGAGGGATCTGCGCTGATGGCCGACTCATCTCCCACGCCGGAACACGAGGCGCTCGCCACGATGAGCCAACCCGTCGGCAAGCGCCTCAAGAGCGCGTTCAGCAATCTGCCGGCGTGGGTCCTGTGGGGCATCGTGATCCTCTGGACCGTCCCCACGTTCGGCCTGTTCGTGTCCTCGTTCCGCGAGGTGGGCGCGATCAACACGAGCGGCTGGTGGACGGCGCTCAGCCCGACGAACTGGAGCGACTTCACCTTCGAGAACTACACCGAGCTCTTCGAGGAGCGCGCCGGCGTCGAGACCATCCCCGGTGCGACGCTCAACTCACTCGCGATCGTGATCCCGGCCACGATCATCCCGATTGCGATCGCGGCGATCGCGGCCTACGGGTTCGCCTGGATCGACTTCCGGGGCCGCAACTGGCTGTTCGTCGCGACGGTCTCGATGCTCGCCCTGCCGAACCAGATGACCTTCATCCCGTTGCTGCAGCTCTTCAACAACGGCGCTCACCTCACCTTCGGATCGCAGACCTTCGTGCTGTTCCCCGACCTCGGACTCGCCAACACGCCGGCCGCGGTGTGGCTCACCCACATCGCATTCGGTCTTCCTCTGGCGATCTTCCTGTTGCACAACTACATGAGCCAGCTGCCGAAGGACATCTTCGAGGCGGCGCGCATCGACGGTGCCAATCACTTCACGATCTTCTGGCGGCTCGCCCTCCCGCTCTCGCGTCCGGCGCTCGCTGCGTTCGCGGTGTTCCAGTTCCTCTGGGCGTGGAACGACTTCCTCGTCGCCTCCATCTTCCTGCGGGACAACGAGCCGCTCACGGTCACCCTCGTGAACATGGTCGGCCAGTTCGGCGACGACTTCCAGCTGCTCTTCCCGGCGGCCTTCGTGATCATGGTCCTGCCGCTCGTCGTGTTCTTCGCGCTGCAGAAGCACTTCGTGCGCGGCCTTCTCGCCGGCTCCGTGAAGGGCTGAACCCGACTTCGACCCGACGGGTCAGTCGCGGATGGCGAGCCCGGAGTCGAGGTCGAAGTAGTGGAGTCGCTGCGTGTTGACCGCGGCCTCCACGGTGTCGCCCTTCGTCACCCGGCTCAGCGCACTGAAGCGCGCAGCCGCTCGGGTGGGGTGATCGCGACGCACGTCGTCGAAACCACCGAGGGTCGTGGACTCCATGTCCTCGGGAAGATCGAGGGCGTCCTCGGAGATGACCGGGACGGCATCCATCTCGAAGTGGACGATGCTCTCGAACCCGAGCGCCTCGACGTTCTCGATCCGCACGGTCATACGGGCGCCGGCGGGATGCTCGGTGACCATGGCCGCGTCCTCGATCTCCTTCGGGCGGATGCCGACGACGATCGTGCGGTCGAGGTGCCCCTCGAGCGCCGGCCGGGCGGCCACTGCTTCGCGGGGCACGGTGAGACGGTGGCTGCCGAGTTGTACGGCGAAGTCGTCGCCGTCGCGTGAGAGCACACCCTCCATCAGGTTCATCGACGGGGAGCCGATGAACGCTGCGACGAAGAGGTTGTCCGGGTCGTCGTAGAGGGTCTGGGGTGGCGCAACCTGCTGGAGGATGCCGCGGTTGATCACGGCGACGCGGTCGGCCATGGTCATCGCCTCGACTTGATCGTGGGTGACGTAGAAGGTGGTCACCCCGACCTCGCGCTGAAGGTCGGTGATCTCGGCTCGCATCTGCACGCGGAGCTTCGCGTCGAGGTTGGACAGCGGCTCGTCGAGGAGGAACACCTTGGGCCGGCGCACGATGGCGCGGCCCATGGCCACGCGTTGGCGCTGGCCGCCGGAGAGTTCGCCGGGCTTGCGGTCCATCAGCTCGCCGAGCTCGAGGACGCGAGCCGCGTCGTTGACCCGCTCGACGATCTCGGAGGCAGGGCGACGGGCGAGCTTCAGGGCGAAGCCGATGTTCTCCCGAACAGTCATGTGGGGATAGAGCGCGTAGTTCTGGAACACCATCGCGATGTCGCGGTCGCGCGGGTCGAGGTCGTTGACCACCTGGTCGCCGATGGAGAGCTTGCCGGAGCTGATCTCCTCGAGCCCGGCAATCATCCGGAGGGTCGTGGACTTGCCGCAGCCGGACGGACCGACCATCACGAGGAACTCGCCCTCGACGATGTCGAGGTTGAGGTCGGTGACCGCCTTGAACCCGTTCGGATACTGCTTTTCGATGCCCTCGAGCTTCACCTCGGCCACGTGGATCCCCCTCCTTGGTGACGACAGTGCTGTAAGCGCTTACGGTAGTGCGTGGCGGCGTCGCGGTCCACAGACCGGCGCCGGACGAGGAGTGCCGGATGAGGCGACCGCGTGACTGAGGACGAGAGCGTCGGTGAGACGCCGATCGAGATCCTCGACCAGGAGGTCGACGACTCGGCCGACGGTGGCACGGGCGCGGGCCCGCTTATCGGCGTCGGCATCGTGGTGGCGCTGGCATTCGCCGCGGTGTCCTGGCTGCTCGGATCGGTGTTCACCGGGGATGAGCCGGGCGCCGCGGACGAGCCGGAGCAGGGCGATCCGGCCCCTCTCGACGAGCCGGTCGCCCTGGGCGAGTCCGCCGGTGATCTGACCGTGTCCGCATCGACGCTCGACGGCGAGTCCGTGATCATCTCCGCGACAACCTCCGAGGGCGGCGCCGCGCCATGGGTCGCGCTCGAGATCTGCGATGCCGATCCGGCCGGCTGTGCGCCGATCTGGACCCGCAGCATCCGTCAGGTGGACGACACCTACACCGCCGAGATCGAGCTACCCGGAGTGTTCGTCTCGCCGGGGGGCTTCGCGCACGACTGTCGCGCCGGCGGCTGCTCGCTGCGGGTGATCACCGATGTCCGCTCGGTCGTCTTCGAGCTGAGCGAGGACGCGCCGTTCGTCGATGTCGGCGCCGCGGGCACCGAGTCGATGGGTGAGGCGTCCGTGGCGCTGTCGTCGCAGACGCGGGGCCGGGTGACGGTGCGCGTCGACGGCGCGGCGCACGCCGACTTCGTCGTGCGGGCGTGCCCGGAGTCCGCGCTCCAGTGCCCGCAGGTTGGCCGCGGTCGCACCGACGAGACCGGCACGGCGACCCTGGATCTCGCACTGCCGCGTGAGATGGCCGTGCGGCTGGCGGGAGCGCCCGAGGCGTGGCGTCGCGTGCATTGCGCCGCCGAGCCGTGCGTCGTGCGCGTCGAGGGCGACGCCGGGGAGGGAGCGCACCGATTCGATGTCGTGCCACCCGCATCCGTTCCACCGACGGTGGCCGTCGAGCCGGAATCCGTGCGGCCGGGCGAACTCATCACGGTGACGGGCTCGGCGTTCCCGGTTCTGACGCCGGAGCGGTCGACAGCTGCGGCCTGGGTGCTGTGTGAGACGCTGCCGACCGATCTGGACGAGATTCCTGCCTCCTGCGGGACGCCCCGAATCGTGCGCACGCCGGTCATCGCGTCCACGGGCGATTTCCGGATGACGGTTCCGGCTCCGGATCCGGTCGTGACGCGCACCTGGATCGGCAATCGTCCGCTCGCCTGCGCCGGGCGGTGTTGGCTGGTCGTCCTCGCCGGCCCGTTCCCGGCGGTGGTGGCGGCACCGATTTCGCTTGTTGACGCCTGAAACCGGGCCGAGACCAGATCACAGTCGGGTTACGTCCGGCCGGGGTTCCTTGACCTCGCGGCCGCGGTCCTTTACCGTTCGCGGACAAATCCGCCCGGCTCGACCGGCCCGGATCGTGCACCGCCCGAACAGGCCGGTGCCGCTTCTGGTTGCCCGAGAGTTGCTGGAGTAGCGCGGAACCACTAGCGTGCAAGGCAACGTGGTCGTCCTCGCGCCTGTGCCGAATCCCTGGATATCGGTTCTCCGCGCCCGGACGGCCAGTTGTCGTCCTCTTCCACGGCCAATTTTGGAGCCAAGGTGACTACACGCGCCGCTCATCGCGAACGCTATTCGTTCGGAAACCTCCCCGAGGTTCTCGAACTTCCCGACCTCATCGCTGTCCAGCGTGAGTCCTTCAAGTGGTTGCTCGACGAGGGTCTGGCTCAGACCTTCCGAGACATCAGCCCGATCAAGGACTTCACCGAGACGCTTCAGCTCGAGCTGGAGTTCGATCCCGACGACGAGGACCTGCGTCCCCCGCCGAAGTTCACGGTGGAGGAATGCAAGGAAAAGGACATGACCTACAGCGCGCCGATCTTCGTGCGCGCTCGCTTCATGAACGCCAACACCGGCGAGATCAAGGAGCAGACAGTCTTCATGGGTGACTTCCCCATGATGACCGACAAGGGCACCTTCATCATCAACGGCACCGAGCGTGTCGTCGTGTCCCAGCTCGTGCGTTCGCCGGGCGTCATCTTCCAGCCGGGTGAGCGGTTCCGTCTCCGTAACCTGAGCAAGCACCAGCTCGTCACCGGCACCGTCCACCCCTACCGCGGTGAGTGGATCGAGTTCGACGTCGAGCAGAAGCCGGGCAAGGACGTCACCGCCGGCGCCCGCGTCGCCCGCAAGCGTCGCATCTCGCTGTTCACCCTCCTGCGTGCCCTCGGCTACGACGAGGAGAACGAGCCGGGCTTCCTCGACAAGTTCGTCGCCTACTTCGACTTCCTCGAAGGTCAGTGGGAGAAGGACAAGGAGATCGCCCCCACCCAGGAAGAGGCGCTCCTCGAGATCTACAAGCGGGCCCGTCCGGGCGAGCCGCCCACCGTGGAGTCGGCTCGTGCCTACTTCCGCAACGCGTTCTTCGAGCCTCGTCGCTACGACCTCAGCCGGGTCGGTCGCTACAAGCTCAACCGCAAGCTCGGTCCCGAACTCGACTTCCTACAGAAGCAGTTCAAGCTCGACCTCGAGCGTCCCGACGAGGACCAGTCGGTACTGGCGCAGGCCGAGATGCTCGCCGCCACCACCTACCTGCTCAACCTCGCAAAGGGTGAGCCCGGTTACCGCCTCGACGATCAGGACCACTTCGCCAACCGCCGCATCCGCAGCGTCGGCGAGCTGATCCAGAACCAGGTCCGCATCGGACTCAGCCGTATGGAGCGGGTCGTGCGCGAGCGCATGACCACCCAGGACGTCGAGGCCATCACCCCGCAGACCCTGATCAACATCCGCCCCGTGGTCGCCGCGATCAAGGAGTTCTTCGGAACCTCCCAGCTGTCGCAGTTCATGGATCAGGTCAACCCGCTGTCGGGCCTCACCCACCGTCGTCGCCTCTCGGCGCTCGGCCCGGGTGGTCTGTCCCGTGAGCGTGCCGGCTTCGAGGTGCGAGACGTCCACTTCTCGCACTACGGCCGTATGTGTCCGATCGAGACCCCGGAGGGTCCGAACATCGGTCTGATCGGTGGCCTGGCGTCGTTCGCCCGGGTCAACCCGTTCGGCTTCATCGAGACGCCCTACCGCGTGGTCAAGAAGGGTCGCGTCACCGACGAGATCGTCTACCTGACCGCCGACGAGGAAGAGGACTACGTCGTCGCCCAGGCCAACGCGCCGATCGACGCCAAGGGCAACTTCTTGAACGAC
>BQJV01000085.1 GCA_021604885.1 Acidimicrobiales bacterium | reverse complement strand
GCCGGGAGACGTTCGGGGCGGCGCCATCGGCGGGGAGGACGGTGGCGTCAGATCTCGCAGAACGGGAGGCTCCAGGGGATTCACCGGACGGTCGAACGGCGACGGCGCCTGAACGATCCGGGGCGGCGCGACAGGTTGGGTCGACGGGGGTTTGAGGAGATCACTGACCGGCTGCTCTGGCGGTCGTCCGTCCTCGGCGCCCGGGGCACGCTCCGCTTCGTTCCGCGCCATCCGCTGGACCTCCGCGAACGTCTCGCTGCCCGCATCGATCGCGACCTCGTCATCATCACTCATCTGGGCTCGTGTCCTTCAGAAGATCGGGCCGGAGCAGCGGCCGCGGGTCAATAGTGGTGCGGATTCGTTTCCACACGCCAGCCCTCGACCGGAGATTCCGCAGGACGATCTCGGCACGGTCCCAGGCGAGGTCACTCGAAGCTGCATCCGGGGGCCGTCGGTGCCCGGACGCGACCTCGACGTCGGCGACGAGACCCCAGAGAGCTGGAGTGCCGTCCACATCAAGGAGGTCTCTGGCTGCGATGGCATGGGCGTGTTCTCGGGGTGTCGCATGGTCCTGGACGCGGTAGCCACCCTCGCGGAACCGATCGAGCACCTCCTGCCATGCGCCGGCGACACGGCGGGACGGAACTACGGCGGTACGTCGACGCCGACGCCGCAGCAGTTTCGCGAGGATGACGACGGCGACCGGCGCGATCAACAGCACGGGTGGCAACGTCCACACGAGGATCCGGCCGACTGGTACGCCGGAGCCCCCCGGCGGCGGAGGAGGCATCGGCGGGTCGTCGACCACGGTTTCCAGTAGGTCACTGTCGTCAAATCGCGGCGGCGGATCGGGAATGTCGGGTTCGGGCGGCGGGTTCGGGGCCGCCACCGCCCGTTCTTCCAGGCCCGCGGGTTGCTGTTCCGGCGCCTCGATTCGAGGTGGCGTCACGTCGAAGGGCATCCACCCGAACTCGTCGAAGAGGACCTCGACCCATGCGCTGAGGTCCCCACCGCGAATCTCCACCTCCCCACCTGACCAGCGGTCGGACAGCTCGTCCTCCGGAATCCGATAGCCCACGACCACGCGAGCCGGGATGTCCTGCGACCGCAGCAGCAGGGCCGCTGCGGCCGCATACTGCTCCTCGAAGCCCAGCAGCCCCGTCTCTGACCCCAGGAACGCGTCGAGTCGCCGGGCGCTGTGCCCTGGTCTGGCCTCGCGAGCACCGGCTTCGGCGGTGTACGCGCCTGCCTGAAGTGCGTTGCGTACGGCAAGCACCTGGTCGGTGCCTGCGTCGACACCGCCGAAGACATCGGCTGCGTACGCCGACATGGATCCGACCAGTTGGTCTCCGGTCGTTCCCGGGCTGCGACCGAACGCGGCACCGTCCATGGCGGAGGTCGCCAGGTCGAAGGGAACGGCCACGTCCATCTCGTAGACGAGACCGTCGGGCACGCCCGACGGCACGGCGATGGAGCCGCTTCGCCGGCTGAACATCAGCTGGACGTCGCTGTTGTCGCTGATTCGAAGCGGCCAGCCAGCGGTCGGCAGCCAGATGTTCGCCACGCTCCCGCGACCCAGGTCCCCGTAGTCGCGGATGGCGATCTCGACACTCACCTCTTCCCGACCGAGAGGAGCCACATCGAGCGGAGGCGGGAAGCGTGACCCGACGAGCACGAACTCGCCGTCCACATCCAGCCGCTCGTCGGCGGCCAACCAGTTGACGCCGTTGTACGTCGGCAGGGTCGCGATAGCGAAGCGATCGATGAGCGGGCCCTCCGTTCGAGCGGTGAACACAACGAGGTCCCGCGAGTCCGCGGTCAGCGATGCCTTGAGCTGAGCGAGCGGCGACGGAAAGTGCAGCGGATCGAACCGCGGGTCCTGGTACCTGCGGAGATCAAAGCGCTCCGTCGACTCGGCGTTCGGCAGTCGCGGTCCCACGACCGGTGCTGCGACGGCGACGATGGCAACTGCGAGCGCAGCGGCGACCAATCCGCTCGTGCGCGACGTCGCGCCGATCACGATCGTGTTCTGCGACGATCCGCGACGTCGTTGCTGGAACCAGCCGAGCGTCACGGTTCCGACCACCATCACCGCCCCCTGCGCGATCGCCAGGGGTCGGCTGTCGAACGTGAGGAGCATGGCGATCACGAGCCCGCTGATCGGGCCCGCGGCCGCCAGCCCGGACACACGGGAGCCTCGAAGTAGTTCGCCGCCGAGCATCGCGCCGAACCATGCGAGCGCGAAAGGAAGAACCCGCATCTCCGCGGTCAGGTCGGCGGGCGGGGTGGTCGACAGCAACTCCGCCCAGCCACCGCGGAGTCCGTCCACGAACGAGCCGGCTCCACCGACGATATCGAACCCGCCGCTCGCCACGGGCCCGATGAGCCCGAACGCGGCGAAGCTGACGAGCAGACCCTCGCCGAAAACCAGGTTCGTCCACCGAGAGAGCACCGAGACCGCCGTGGCCCCGAACACCCCGAGGAGCGCCGCGCCCAGGAACGACCACTCCTGGAAGATGCCGTGGAAGCCGAGTACCGACGTCACGGCGAGCAGGCCCAGGATCGCCACCGGCACCGCATCGTCCGCGAGCTTGGCGTCGGGCGGATCCGGGCTCATCGGGCGAAACGCCTCCACCCGGCGACGAACTCCTCGAGCGACTGTGCGTCGATCGTCTTGGCGCGCGGCACCGACTGCGGGAAGGTCGGACCGGGCGGCCACGTTCGAGCAATGACCGTGCGGGCGCGCCGGCCCGCTTCATGAGCGAGCAGCGTCATCTCCTCGGCATCGATCGCGCCACTGACGGCGACGACGACCGACGTCCCCGTCTCGGTACGCAGCGCCTGCAACGAGGTCTCCTTCAGCTTGTGTTGGCCGTCCTGCTGCACCGCAGCCAGTCGATCCAACACGTCGTTTCGCGTGCCCGGCTTCGTCTTGCCCGCCATCGGTCCGTCCGAGTTCCACACCGAGAACGGCTGGCTCGCGGCCATCGCCGAGACCGCCAGGGACGCGGCGATCTGTACCGCGATCTCGAACTGATCCGGCTCCATCGCCGAGCGTCGGGTGTCGAGCACGACCGTGGTGTGCGGCCGACGGTTGTCGACATAGTGGCGCACCATCGGCGAGCCGACCCGGGCGGTCGACAACCAATGGATGTGGCGGAAGTCGTCACCGATCTCGTACTCGCGAAGTGCGTGGAAAGCGACATCACCCGCCGGGGACGTATCGGAGGTCGGACCCTCGAGATCCTTCGCGAACCCGACGGGGAGCGCGGGGAGCGGCAAGTACTTGGGATGAACCCACAGCGTGTCCGCCTTCTCCTGAGGAACCGCTCGACGAAACAGACGCAGCGGATCCTGTCGAGCAATGACCGCGGGGCCGACCGGCACGACGCCGCGCTGCTCATACGGAAGCTTGTAACTGTACTGACGGCGCTCGCCCGCAGGAAGGGCCGGCACCTCGATGACCACGCGTTGGCCGGGAAGACGATCCTCCAGCCTCCGGCGGGAGATTCGGCTCTCCGACGCATTGCGGACCTGCAGGATCGCTTGCGCCTTCTTTCCGGCCATCACGCGCTCTGGCGCAAGCGTGCGGACGACCTCGAGTCGCAAAGGCCCGACGATGAACGGCGCGCCGAGAGCGATCGCGACGAGCGCTCCACCGGCGACGACAGTCAACTCGATCCAGCCCAACTGCCAGCCTGCGACGTAGGCCGCGATCCCGAGCGCGGCGACGACGCCCCCGGCCGCGGTCAGCGGCAGGCGACGAAGCCACACCGTCATTCCGCGCGCACCGGCCGAGGCGCGGGGACCGTGTCGAGCGCCCGGTCGACCAGGTCCTCGGTCAGGGTGCCGTGGAGCTCCGCTTCCGGAGTCCGGATCATGCGGTGGGCGAGCACGTGGCCGGCGAGCGCCTTCACGTCGTCCGGCGTCACGAAGGTGCGGCCGCGGGCCGCCGCCAGCGATCGACTCGCCTTCATCAGCGAGACCGCACCGCGCGTCGAGGCACCGACGTCGAGCTCGGGCATGGCACGCGTGGCTGCGGCGATGCGCACGATGTACTCCATGACCGGGTCCTCGAGGTGCACCGCCTCCGCAACCTGACTCATCCAGCGCACTTCCTCGAGCGTCACCCGTTCCGGGAGCCCCTCGGGGCTGATCCCGGCGGCATTGCCGCGGAGGACTTCCACTTCCGATGCCTCGTCGAGAGAACCGAAGGTCAGCCGCATGAGGAAACGATCCAGCTGCGCCTCCGGCAGTCGGTAGGTACCCTCGCGCTCACCCGGGTTCTGGGTCGCGATGACGACGAAGGGTGGTTCGAGTGAGGTCGTCTCCTTGTCCACGGTGACCTGCCGCTCCTCCATTACCTCCAGCAGCGCGGACTGGGCTTTCGGCGAGGCCCGGTTGATCTCGTCGGCCAGCACGATGTTGGCGAAGATCGGACCCTTCCGGAGCGCGAAATCGCCCGTCGCCTGGTTGTAGAAAAGGCCTCCCGTCACGTCGGACGGAAGCAGGTCCGGCGTGAACTGGATGCGGCTCCACTCGCCGCCGATCGTCTGGGCAATGGCCTTCGCCAGCGAGGTCTTCCCGGTGCCAGGACGGTCCTCCAGCAGCACATGTCCCTGGGCGAAGACGCTCACGAGCGTCATGCCGATCTGATCCTGCTTTCCCTTGATGACCGTGCCGATGTTGGCCAATGCCCTGTTGAATAGGTCGCTGAACTGCTCGGCCTGGTGTTGCTTCAGCATCCGGGTGCTCCTTTGATCAAATCGGTGCGAGGTGTCTTGGACATCACGGACCCCATGGACGTACCGTGTCGGACACGCCGTCGACGACGACGCGCATACTCCCATTCGGGAATCCGTACCAACAGCCGGAGGTGCTGTTGATACGGCTGCCGTTGCCCGACCCGTTGGTCGAGATGGTCACGTTGCTGGCATATGTGACGTAGTTCGTTCCACCGCCGTCGTCGCTCTGACAGAGGTAGGTGTATGTGTGGTTGGGAGTGAAGCCCGAGATCTGGACGTTGACGTAGTAGCCAGTCGCGCCGCAGACATCTCCAGGGCCGAACACCACGCCCGCGCAACTCGCACCCCGTGTGAGCGTGACGACCTTCGGTGCCACCGGTGTCGCCACGGCCGAGGACCACGGACCGGTGCCGATTCCGTTGCGGGCTCGCACGCACACGCGGTATTGGGTGCCGTTCGACAGGGACGTGAAGGTGTGTGATCGCGGGGAGAGCGCCTTGTTGATGACCGTCCCCGAACAGCTGCCCCCAGTCGTACGGAGGACTTCGTATTCGATCAAACCGGAGCCGTTGTTGCCTGCGACGTTCCAGGAGATGGAGATCCGCCCGTTACCGGGGCTCGCCGTGAGACCCCCCGGCGCGCTCGGTACGTCGTACGTCGTCGCCGAGGCATTCGCACTGGACGCTCCAGAACCGGCCTCGACATTGACGCCGCGCACACGGAAGTTGTAGCTGGTGCCGTCGGCGAGACCGGTCCACGTGTACGTGGTTCCGAGACCCGCCGAAGAAGTCCACGTCGTCCCTCCGTTGTTCGAGATCTCGTATCCGCTGAGCGTGCCGCCGTTCGGATTCGCGCTGGTCCAGCTGAGAGCGACCTGCCCGTCCCCCGGGGTCGCGGTTGTGATGGTCGGCGCGAACGGCGGCCCGACGGGCGTCACCGAGACGGAAGGCAGGCTCGGCTTTCCGGGCACCCCGTCGAGCGTCACGGCGTTGTTCGCGGTGACCGTGAACGTGTAGTCCGTGCCGTTCGTCAGACCGGTGAAGAGGTGGCTCGTCGCGCCCGCCGACGCCGTCTGCGTCGCGCCGAGGTTGTTCTCGATCGTGTAGCCCAGAATCGGATAGCCCTGGTCGTCGGGCGCTGTCCAGGTGACGGTCGCTTCGATGTCGCCGGGGACGGCGCTCGGTCGGGCCGGCGCATCGGGGACATCGCCCGGCGTGACGAACTCTGACCACAGGCTGATGCTCGAGCTGGTGTTCAGGCCGGAGAGCGGATCCCGATTCACAGCGCGGATGCGGAAACGGACCGAGTCGCCGTTGACCAGCTCCGACCAAACGTACTGGTTCGCCCCAGGCACCGCAGTAACCGTGAACCAGTTCGAACCCTCGAGCTGGATGTCGTAGGTGCTGATGGCATCCCCGCCGTCGTACGGCTCGGTCCAATCGATGATGATCTGCCGGTCACCGCGGCTGACCGTCGGTTTCGACGGGGCCGTCGGCACCGTGAGCGGATGCTCACTTGCCGACCAGGAGGACCAGTCCGACCACCCGTTGTTGTCTGCGGCCGCGCTGTTCTGGGCACGAACGCGGAACTGGTAGTCGGTGCCGTTCGTCAGCCCCGTCCACGTGAAGGCGGAGACGTTGTTCTGGGTCTCACGGGTCTCTAGGGTCTGACCGCCACCGATCTCCAACTGGTAGTTGATCACCGGCGACCCTGCGGAGATCGCGTCCGGCCACGTCAGATCGAGCGACTGATCGTCGAACGCGATCGTCGGCGCCGCCGGCCGCTCGGGGCGAACATCGGGGGTACACGCGCCGGACTCGAGGCTGGTGCCGCCGATCCCCGCCTCGTTCACCGCGGCGACCGCGAAGAAGTAGTCGGTTGCATTGTCCAGCAGCTCCCAGCGGTAGTTCGTCGCGGGGTCAGTGCTGAAGTTCCGCGATCCGGTCCCACCGTTCGAGTCCCGGAACTCGATGACATAACCGTCGATGGCGGCCCCGTTCCCTGCGGGCGCGTTCCACGTGATGACGCAATACCGATCACCGAAGGAACCGATGCTCGGCGGCTGCGGCTGAGCCGGAAAACCGACGACATCGATGTCGATCGTACCGATTCCGACTCGGTCGGCCAGGCGACGACCGTCCTCGATCGTGTACGTGAAGCTCGCCGAACCGAAGAACGACGGATCCGGCGTGAACGTCACGCTCGTGCCGTCGGTCGTGGTGGCCCCTGCCGCAGTGGTCCCGACCTCCGTGATGACGAGCCCGTCGCCCTCGAGCCCGGCGAGGGCGTGGTCGGTGTCGTTGGTGAGGGGGAGGAGGTCGACGGGGACCGTCTGGAGGGTCCGCCCGGAGTCCGCATTCGCTGTCGGCGCAGCGTGGTCCGCAGGGTCGAGCGTGACCGAGACCGATCCGGTTGCGACCTCACCACCGGTGTCCGTGGCCGTAAACGTGAAGCGGTCGCTCGTCTCACCCTGATCAGGCGTGCTCGAAATGGTGACCACTCCGGTTGCCGCGTCGACCGCCAGGTCGACCACGCCGTTCTGAGCGGACCCGACCGAGAACGAGAGCGCGTCCTGCGTCGGGTCGCGTTCGATGTCGAGATCCGAGACGAGGCCGTCGAGATCGTACGGTGTCGCGATTCCCGCGGTCACGGTGAGGGCTCCGTCCTGCGCGACCGGTGCTCGGTTGCCAGGCGGCCCGACGAGCACCGTCATCGCGGCCGCGACCACGTGCCCGTTCTGATCGTCGACCTGGAAGTCGAACGTCGCGAGCCCCTCGAACAAGGTGTCCGGTGTGAACCGCACCGTGAGGCGACCGGCTTGCGCGCTTCCGACCGTCTGCACGGACCCGCCGGAGACGCTGGATCCGAGCGCGTAGAGGAGGACGTCGTCGTCCGGATCCACGACGCCCAGTGCGAGCTCGATTTCGACGGGCGTCTCGAACGGTGTCTCGACGGTGCGCATCGGGACAATCGGTGCTTGGTTCGGCACAAC
Organism: Acidimicrobiales bacterium; assembly: GCA_021604885.1. Classification (GTDB taxonomy): domain Bacteria; phylum Actinomycetota; class Acidimicrobiia; order Acidimicrobiales; family Aldehydirespiratoraceae; genus JAJRXC01. The sequence goes on along the minus strand of BQJV01000085.1, from coordinate 2,150 downwards.
GAGCACCGTGATGTTGGCAACGTTTGACTCGAGCCCGTTTCCGTCCACGACGCGGTACGGGATCTGCACGGTGCTCTCCGGCACTGTGACCGTGATCGAACCGTCGGCCTCGATCACGAAACGTCCGTCGGGCGACGGGACCATGCGCAGGCCGACCGGGGGATCATCGTTGGTGCGGGGATCGAACGTGTGCGCCGTCCCGGCGCGAAGGGGACCCACGGTGTCATCGACCGCGATCGGCGGAATCGGCTCGGGCGCGTGCTCGACGTCGAGGATGACCTGGGCCGAAGCGCTGCCGCCGGCCTGGTCACTGATCGTGTAGCCGAAGGCGACCTCGCGGGCTTCTCCGTCGGCGGGTGGGGTGTACTCGACCGCCAACCCGCTGTCGACCACGGTGACGACACCGGACGCGACCGTCGTGACCGCAGTGACCACGAGCGCGTCGCCGTCCGGATCGGAGTCGTTGCGCAGGACGGGGATGGTGACCGGATCATCACCGATCGTGAGCGTGGGCACGATGCGGATGTCATCGATCGCGCTCGGAGGACGGTTCGCCTCGAACTCCGGCATCACGCCGACGAGAACTTCACCCACTGCCCGCTTCGGTCCCCCGTCGACGCCCTCCGGCGCGGTGTAGCCATCGACGAGCGTGTACTCGAACCGGTCCGGGCCCGAGTAGCCCGTCGCCGGCGCGTACGCGATGGTGCCGTCCTCGAGCACGGTTGCGGTGCCATGCAACGGTTGCTGAGCGATCCCCTCAACAGCGATCGCGTCGCCATCGGGATCGCTGTCATTGAACAGCACATCCACACTGCTCGGCGTGTTCTCCTGCGTGCGGATGGTGTCCGGCCGAGCGATCGGTGCTCGATTCGGTGCTGCGGCGGGCACGACACGCACCTCGACGACGGCGGACCCACGATTGCCCGCCTCGTCCACGACGTCGTATCCGAAGCTGAAGCCGAACTGCTGTGTCTCGATCACGGACACGATCAGATGGGCCCCGTCGGGCGAGATCCGGACCGACGCTTCCGCCAACTCGGCTCGATCCCCGGTCGGACCGACCACACGGAGGGCACCGCCGTCCGGGTCGAAGTCGTTGTCCAGCACGGACACGACGGTCGACCGGCCAGCTCTCGCATCGACGACATCCGGCCTGACGACCGGCGGCCGATCCACCGGATCGATCGCGGTAAGCGTGACCACGACCGCACCGCGGACCGGTTCACCGACGCCGTCCGAGATCCAGTAGTAGAAGGTCGTGCGAGGTGCCGCGTCGCTGGCGGCAGTGACGACGAAGGCGCCGCTCGCCAACTCGTTGATGGTCAGCCCGTCGGCCTCCGTCCGATCGACCACTGCAATGACATCCCCATCGGGATCCGAGTCGTTCTCGAGCACATGAATGACACGCGACTGTCCCGACGCAAGCGCGAGTTCGTCGCGAACGGCGACCGGGGGACGATTGACGTTGCCGGGAGCGACCTCGACCCGGATCTGCGATTCGACGGCCCCTGGCCCGTCGCTCGCGATGTAGACGAACCGGTGTGTTCCGGGCTCCGTCGGCGTGAATAGGAAGACCCCATCGGCCGACAGGTCCGCATCGGCGTCGCTCGGTTCGATCGCACGCAGTCCTCGAGCCGTCAGAAGGTCGCCGTCCGGATCGGAGTCGTTCAGAAGGACGTTGAACACCACGGCTCGCCCGATGACGGTCGAACCCACGTCGGGGAGCGGCACCGGCGCCTGGTTGCTGTTCTCCGGCCGGACGGAGACCTGGAGCTCACCCGTGCTCTTCGCACCGAAGTCGTCCATGGCGGTGTATTCGAGCACGTGGACGCCGTCGGGGGATGTGACGTCGGGGCGGTAGAGAATCTGGCCGTCCGGAGTGAACGAGACCTCGCCCGACCCCGAGGTCAGGACCACCGCGACAAGTAGGAGCACATCACCGTCGGGGTCGCCGTCGTTCGACAGGACGTTGACGACAACAGCCTCACCCGCCCGGACCGTCGCATTGTCGCGGTCCGTCGTCGGCGGCCGGTTGCCGTCGGCGCTGGCCTCGAACACGGTCAGCGTGACGCGCGCTGTGGCAGTCCCGCCGCGGCCGTCGCTGATCGCATAGTTGAACGCCACAGGTCCCACGAAGTCTTCCGGTGGCG
>BQJV01000084.1 GCA_021604885.1 Acidimicrobiales bacterium | reverse complement strand
CCCTGGTCGACGAGCACCGCGACCTCGTCGTCTGTGACGATCGAGGTGTGGTAGCTGACCGGCTGGAGCTCGGCCGCGACGTCCGGATCCGCGTAGTCGAGCAGGAACCGCGGCAGCTCCATGATGTGGCTGTCGGCGTCGTAGAACTTCCGGTCGGGCGGTGCATAGGCCATGCGCGACGTTACGTCGTGTGCGACAGTTCGGCCATGGGCCCCGCCACCGAGAATCCTGCCACCGAGAAGCCGACCAATGAGCCGCTCGACGACCTCGACGCCGAACTGCGCGGAGACATCCGGCGCCTCGGCGCCCAGCTCGGCGACGCACTCGTTCGCCAGCATGGTCAACAGCTGCTCGACCGGGTGGAACGGGTGCGCGCGATCGCCCGTGAGCTGCGGCGCGACCACGCGTCCACCAAGGAGCTGGCGGACGTCCTCGAGGATGTCGGCCTCGTCGATGCGATCCATCTCGTGCGGGCCTTCACCGTCTACTTCCACCTCGCGAACACGGCCGAACAGGTCCATCGCATCGATGAACTGAAGGCGGCGCGGGCCCAGGACCGGCGCTTCCCCGAGACCGTCGCGCGCCTGCAGGCGCTCGGCCACGACGACCGGGCGATCCTCGACGCTGCGGCCACGCTCGACCTCCGTCCCGTCTTCACCGCCCACCCGACGGAGGCGTCGCGGCGATCGATCCTCGACAAGCTCGCGGAGATAGCGACACTGATCGAGGAGCGGGGCGACGCGCGGGCGAGCGACACCGATCGTCGGCGGATCGATCGTCGCGTCGACGAGCTCGTCGACGCGATCTGGCTCACCGACGAACTCCGCCGCGCCCAGCCGACACCGGAGGACGAGGCACGGTCGATTCTCTACTTCCTCGGTGAGATGGTGGTCGACGGACTACCGGAGCTGCTCGCCGATGTCGACGCGACACTCGGGGACCTCGGTGGTGGGGTCGACGCGAGGGTGCCGATCCGGTTCGGTTCGTGGGTCGGCGGCGATCGTGACGGCAACCCGAACGTCACCCCCGACACGACGACGGGGGTCCTTGAGTTCCAGCGAAATCGCGCGCTGCGCATCCTCATTGCCGAGATCGAGGACCTCTCCGCCGAGCTCTCGGTGGGGACTGCGGTCACGGGCATCAGCGACGACCTGGCCGCTCAGCTCGAGATCGATCACGAGCGCTTCCCCTCCGTGACGGCGCGGTTCCGCGCCCTCAGCGCCGGCGAGCCCTACCGCCAGCGGTGCGCCGTGATGCACGAGCGGCTGTTGCGCACCGTCGGCGACGCGCCGGGTCCACTCGCGTACCAGCGGCCGAGTGAGCTGCTCGCCGACATCGACCAGATGGCCGCGTCACTCGCCGCCAACAATGGAGCGCTTCTCGCCCGCGGTCGGGTGGCTCGCGTGCGGCGGATCGTCGACACCATCGGCTTCCACCTGGCGACGCTCGATGTCCGCCAGCATGCCCGCATCCTCCACGAGGCGCTGGCCGAGCGGTTCGCCCCACTCGACGTCGACTACGGGTCGTTGACCCGCGAGGAGCGCACGGCTCTGCTCGCGGGCGAACTCGACAGCCGTCGGCCGCTGGCGCCTCCGACATCCGATGCGTCGCCGACGATCGAGCTCTTCGACGTGATCCGGCGGGGCCTCGATCGTTCCGGCGACGACGTCATCAAGAGCGTGATCGTCTCCATGACGGAGGGCGTGGACGACGTGCTCGCGCCGGCGGTGCTCGCCCGTGAGGTCGGGCTCGTGGACATCCCGGGTGGTGTCGCCCGCGTGGGTTTCGTCCCCCTCTTCGAGACGATCGGGGATCTTCGCGCCTGCGGTGAGGTGCTCCGGGAGCTGCTCGCCGTGCCCGCGTATCGCCGGCTCGTGGAGCTGCGCGGTGATGTGCAGGAGGTGATGGTCGGCTACTCGGACTCCAACAAAGACGGTGGCATCACCACCTCGCAGTGGGAGATCCACAAGGCGCTTCGCGAGATCGCCGCCGTCTCCGACGAGACCGGGGTGCGGGTGATGGTGTTCCACGGTCGGGGTGGCACGGTCGGGCGCGGTGGCGGCCCGACCAATGCCGCGATTCTCGGCCAGCCCGCCGGGTCGGTGAACGGGTCGATGAAGATCACCGAGCAGGGTGAGGTGATCGCGGACAAGTACGGGCTGCCCCGGCTCGCCCAGCGCAACCTCGACCTCGCGCTCTCGGCCGTGCTCGAAGCGACAGTCGCCCATCGCACGCCCCGCCATCCCGCCGAGACGGTCGGCGCATGGAACGACGTCATGGAGCTCATGTCCGAGTCAGCGTTCGGTGCCTATCGCGCCTTTCTCGAGCGGCCCGGACTCGTCGAGTACTTCACGACCTCCACGCCGGTGGAGGAGCTCGCGGAGATGAACATCGGCTCCCGGCCCGCCCGACGGACGACGACCGGGGCCGGGCTGGATGGGCTCCGTGCCATCCCGTGGGTGTTCGGATGGACACAGTCGCGCCAGATCATCCCCGGCTGGTTCGGCGTCGGCACCGCCCTCGCGGCGGCGCGGGAGGCGGGTCACGGCGACCGGCTCGCGGAGATGTTCGCCGAGTGGCAGTTCTTCGGCACGTTCCTGTCGAACGTGGAGATGACACTGGCGAAGACCGATCTCGCGATTGCCCGCAACTATGTCGACCGGCTGGTCGATCCGTCGTTGCACCACCTGTTCGATGAGGTGGTGGCCGAGCACGACCGCACCGTCGCCGAGCTGGGCGCGCTCACCGGCGCGGACCTGCTCGGCGATCTCCCCGTCCTGCAACGGACGCTCGCCGTGCGCGACGTCTACCTCGACCCGATCAACCTGCTCCAGGTCGAGCTGCTGGCGCGGAGCCGTGCGGCCGATCCGGACAGCCCGGATGCGGCTCGCCTCCAGCGAGCACTGCTCCTGACCGTCAACGGCGTCGCCGCCGGTCTCCGCAACACCGGCTAGGTGAAGCGGGGGTCAGACCCCAGTTGAAGCGCCGTTACTCGGCGAGTTTGGCGAACTCGTCGGCGATGAGTTGGCTGACGCCCTGTTGGTGGGTGGCTCGCCAGTCCCGCCAGGGGAAGATCGGCTCCCAGCGGTGGAGCTGTTCGAAGCTCACCGTGGCAGCGACGATCTCCTCGCCGTCACCACCGGCCTGCGCGAGGACGCGGCTGAAGCGGGGGAAGGCCGGCCCGGCGATCGTGGAATGGCCGAGCATGTCGGCGGCGCGACCGCCGTCGACGTTGCCCGCCGCGTAGGACGAAGTGCCGACGTCCTCGCCGCCGACATGATTCGAGCTCGCCACGTAGGCCAGGTTCTCCTGGGCGCGCACGCAGGTGGTCTGCGTCATGTAGTCGAGCTTGCCCGGCCCGGCGAACGTGCCGCAGCTGTTCAGGATGATGCGGGCGCCCTTGGCGCACAGGATCCGGGTCAGCTCCGGGTTGAACCAGAAGTCGTAGCAGATCTGTAGGCCGACCGGTCCGAAGCGCGTCTCGAACACCGGCACCTCGGTGCCGTTGCTGAACGTGACGCCCTCGGTCACCCACGGGAGCGATCCGAGATGCACCTTGCGGTAGGTGCCCTGGATCCCGTCGGGGCCGACGAACGCGGCAGCGTTGTACAGGATCTCGGGGTCATCGGGATCACGCTCGACCATGCCGACCGACACGTACAGGTCGTACTCGGCGCACAGCGCGGCGATCCGCTCGGTGGAGGGACCGGGCACCGTCTCGGCCAACTCGTGGTGGTAGTCGCAGTGCTCGGCACCCTGGCGACAGGCGCTGCATCCACCCAGACCGACCAGTGCCTCCTCGGGGAACACGAGGATGTCGATGCCCTGTGTTCCGGCTTCGCGGATGTTGGCCTCGATCTTGTCGAGCGTGGCGGCCTTGTCGCCGCGGACGCTGGTGAAGTTCACGACCCCGATCGTGCAGGTGGTCTCGTAGTCGGCATAGCGCTCCGGAATGAGGCTCACGCGGCTGGTCCCTTCGGTTCGTCGCCGGCGATGGTCAGCCGGTGCATGATTCGGCGAGACGTGTAGTCCGGCACGGCGTAGTGCTGAACGGCGCGGTTGTCCCACATCGTCAGGTCGCCCTCGGACCAGCGGTGCCGGCACTGCCACGCGGGGGATCCCACATGATTGAGCAGCATCGTGAGGAGCGCGTCGGACTCCGCCGCGGTGACACCGTCGATCGCGGTGGTGAAGTTGCCGTTGACGAACAGTGCCGTGCGGCCGGTCTCGGGATGGACGCGTGCGATCGGGTGATGAACCGGCGGATACGTCGCCTGCATCGCGGCGAGGTCGACGTCGGCGTTGCCGTCGGCGATCGCCCGGGTCAGCGTCTTCGTCAGGTCATGCGTCGCGGTGAGCGGCGACAGCAGCTCCTGCATCGTCGGCGAGAGGGCGTCCCAGGCGGCATACATGTCGGCGAAGCAGGTGTCGCCGCCGAGTGCCGGCAGGAGAACGGATTGCAGCACGGTGTACGACGGCGGGCAGGTGACGTAGGTGTTGTCGGTGTGCCACGCGTCCGCTCCCTGGCCCTTGGGCGCTTCCTGGTCCAGGACGGTCATCTGCGGGTGGTCGGCGTGTTTCGGCCCGAACGCGGCGACATCGATGTCGCCGAGCCGCTCGGCGAATGCGAGGTGTTCGCCCGGGGTCAGGTGCTGGTCGGCGAAGAACAGCACCTTGTGGTCGTTGATCGCGGCGCGGATCGCGGTGATGACATCGTCCGTCGCGTCCGCGACGCGCAGGCCCGACACGCGCGCGCCGAGCCCGGGCGTGACCGGTTCGACGACGAGGCTCACGACAGCTCCCCGATGTCGCGGAGCTTCGCTTCGACGGCATCGGCCAGCGTCGCGCCATCGGTTGCATCGACCAGAGCGGCGAGTTCGGCCGCGCCGACATGGCGCAGCATCTCCGGCAGCCGGGTGCGGAGCTGGGTGAGCGTCCACGGGATCATCGCGCCGTGGGCGACGATGTCGAAGTGCACGAGGGTGTTCGTGCCGGCTGCCTTGTCGACATAGTGGTAGTGGGGCTCGTCGAGGAACATGTCGAAGCGGATGTGCTCGAACCCGTCGCTCGGATCGACGATGTGCAGCGACACACCCTCGTCGGTGAAACCACCTTCGGGCGAGGTCTCGCGCAACTCGTCGAGATGCTCGGTGCCGGCGTAGATCTCCTCGAGACCGGCGGGGTCGACCTTGCGGTACTCGACGCCGATGCGCACCGCGCCCAGGTCGAGCCAGTCGGTGCTGTCGGGGTCCGGCGGGGCCGGCGGGATGTTGTAGGTCGTTCCGACCCGGCTCATGGCTTCCATCTCAACCTCCGACTCGGTGGGGAATGCGGGTGAAGACGCGGCGGGCGTTTCCCTGCCGCAGAGCTTCCTTCGTGGCGCCGTCGACGTCGAGCGCGTCGAACTGCGTCTGCACGTGGAGATGGCCGGTGAGCGGGTAGCCCGTGCCGAACAGCACCTTCTCGCGGCCGGCGCCGCGGATGAACTCGAGCAGCTCGTCCGGCCACCGTGAGGGTGGATGCGTCGCCGTGCCGATCACGACGTTGGGATGGGTCGTCGCCATCTCGATGGTCTCCGCGAGCCACGGAATGCCGAGGTGCGAGAGCACGAAGGTCACGTCCGGGTGGGCTTCGGCGGGTCCGGCGATCGCTGCGGGGTGGCCGAGTTCGTGGACGCGGTGTCCGCCCGACCGCCCGGCCTGCACCACGAACGGCACGGCGTGTTCCTGCGCGAGCGCGTAGTACGGCGCGTAGGCCGGCGCGTCGAAGGGGTGGTCCCAGCTGTGGGTGTGGGAGTGGAGGCCGAGGCACCACGCGGCGTCGAGCGCATCGCGGGCGGCATCGAGATCGGCCGGGTCGTCGGGGCTCACGCTCCAGAGCCCGAGGAAGCGACCCGGGTGGGCGGCCGCGAGCTGATGCATCTCGATCGGGCGCAGGGCGTAGTGGGCGAAGTCGTCGAGCGCGACGTCGGAGGGGAGGTCACAGACCGGCAGGATCAGGGTGGTGATCGCGCCCCGGTTCATGCGTGCGACCATGCCGTCGGCGTCGACGAACGTGTCCTCGTCGCGGGCACCGAGCCGGATGGTGAGCGCGTCGTCCGCGATGACCTGACGCCAGAGCAGCTCCCGATCGGCGGTGAACGCGTTGCACCAGTAGTCGATCATCGAGCGCCGCCGGAGAGAGAGTCGATCATCGAGCGTCTTCGAAACGGACGAGCTTCGCGACGGTGCCGAATCCGGTCAGCTTGTCGAGCGCGCCGGGGGCGACGACCTCGACGCCGATCTTCACGCCGACGACCTGGTGGAGCCGCTCGGCTGCCGCGGCCTTGACCGCCTCGAACTCGCCGGCCGGCCGGTCGCTCGCGACGAGCACCGTCATCTCGTCGCGGTTGCCCTCGCGGGTCGCGCGGACGAAGTAGTCGTCGGTGACGCCGTCGACCGCGGTCACGATCTCGCCGAGCGCCTCGGGCCAGATGTTGACGCCACGCAGCTTGACCATGTTGTCGCCCCGTCCGGCGAACGGCGCCATCTTCCGGAGCCACGACCCGCACGCACACTGGCCCGCGGGCAGGAGCGTGGAGAGATCCATGATGTTGTAGCGGAACTGGGGCGAGCCGGTCTTGTAGATCTCGGTGATGCAGATCGCGCCCTGCTCGCCGTCGGGAACCGGTTCCCCGGTGTCGACATCCACGATCTGCACGATGAAGGCGTCCTCGAAGATGTGCATGCCGTCGCCGGCCGGGCATTCGATCGCCACCCACTGCACCTCGTGGAACCCGTAGCTGTCGTAGACGGGGAGACCGAACGTCTCGGTGAGCCGCTGCTTGTCGCCGATGTTGGGCAGCGCGGTCAGCTGCAGATCGGTGGCCGGGTCGAGCCCCATCTCGCGGGCGGTGTCGGCGAGATGGAGGAGGTAGTCCCCGGTCGTCAGGATCGCCTTGGCGCCGTACTGCACAGCGAGCTCGATCTGCTTGCGCGTGGGAGTGACGTTGCCGGTGCCCGTCGTGAGGACGACACAGTTGAGCCAGCGGTAGAGGGCCTCGTCCATCGCGTGGGCGCCGTTGTGCGTGGAGTACGCCCAGGCGTTGATGACCACGTCGCCCGGCTCGATGCCCTGCATGTGCAGCGCCCGCGCCATGAGGATCGCGCCGGCCTCCCGGTCCCAGGTCGTGTAGAGCGTGGGCCGAGACGTGCCGGTCGTGCCGCCCGACATGTAGACCCGCATGGGTTCATCGAGGGCCTGGTCCACCGTGACGCCCTGGTAGTCGCCGTACGGCGGATCGGCCTCGATCGACTCCCGGATGTCGTCCACCGTGTAGGCGGGGAAGCGATGGAGGTCGCCGAGCGACGTGATGTCGTCCGGTCCGACGCCGGCCGCGTCCCACCGGCGCCGGAAGAACGGCACCTCGTACGCAGTGCGGGCGCGGGCCTGCACGCGTTCGAGCTGCTTCGCCGCGATGGTGTCCGGATCGTCGAGGTACGACGACGTCAGATACTCGGGCGGCGGTGGGAGCTGGACCGTGAGCGCGTCGTAGTCGACCGCCTGGTGCGGCCGACGGAACCCGTTCATGCGGTTTCGAGCTCGGTGGCTTCGATGAACTCGGTCGGCAGCATCTCCTCGGGGAAGCGGTAGAGGTCGACCGCGTTGTCCCACATGATCGTCCGCTTGCTCTCCTCGCTGATGAGGTCGGGCTCGAGATCGAGGAAGTACTGGACGGTGCCGGGGAACTTCGAGTCGGGATGGGGGAAGTCGCTCTCCCACACGATGCGCTTGTCGCCCATCCAGCGGATGACGTCGGCGACGAACGGGTCCTCGCACTCGGTGCTGATCCAGCAGTTGCGCTTGAAGTACTCGGTGGCGTTCATCGTGAGCTCGGGGAACTCCTTCTCGCCGGCCATCTCGAGGTGCTCGTCGATGCGGTGCAGCCAGCTCGGCAGCCAGCCGCAACCGGCCTCCATGTACGCGACACGGAGCTTGGGGAACCGCTCGAACACGCCCTGGACGATCATCGACAGACACGCGTTCTGCGCCTCGTGCCAGTGGACCGCGGTGTGCCACTCGGTGAAGGTGTCGAAGCGATCGGCGCCCTCGGTCTGGGCGTTGAGCCCCATGAACTCATGGGTCGCGAACGCACAGTCGAGATCCTGGAGGAGCTCGTAGATCGGGTCGTAGTAGCGATCGCCGAGGTTGCGCTTGTTCATGTAGTCGGGACGGGTCCAAAAGCAGCGAATGCCGAGCTCGTCATAGGCGTACTGGATCTCCTCGACCGCACGACTCACGTCGGTGAGCGGAACGGGGCCGCTCGTGACGACACGCCCGCCGGACGCCTCGGTCATCTCGGCGCCCCACCGGTTGTAGGCACGAGCCATGGCGGCCTGGAGCTCGGGGTCGATGCCGTCGAGCCACATGTCGTACTCGGGGCCGTAGATGACGCAGAAGTCGATGCCGTCGATGGCGAGCGATTCGGCGACGCGGTCGCCGGTGAAGCCGAGGTCGACGATCTCGCCGTACTTGCCGCGCATGTCTTCGGTCGTCCAGCCGATCGCCTTCTGGAACTGGCCGTAGAGCGACGTGAGGTGCTGTGTCCATCGACCGTCGACGGTGACGGGGTTGTAGGTGTCGAGCCCGGCGGGGGCGCGCCGGCTGACACGATGGCGGAACTTCTCGGGCAGGTATGTCTGCCAGAGGTCGGCCGGGTAGATGACGTGGGCGTCCGCGTCGAAGACCTTGTATCCGTTACGCATCGGTCAGTTAGCTCCTGGGTCGTTGGTTGCGTTGAAGTCGGTGGCGGCGTCAGCGGCGCGCACGACGAGGAATCGGACACCGTCGTCGCCGACGGTGAATCCGTAGAGGTGGCCGCCGGGGATGACGGCGGTGTCGCCCGCGCCGAGCACGGTGCCGTCGCTGACGTTGATGCTTCCCTCGAGGATCGTCATGTGTTCGGAGACGTCGTGGGTGTGGGGTGGGACCTCGAAGCCGGGCGGCATCTCCGAGATCTGCGAATGGAAGCCGAACTCGCCGGTGGTGAGCCGGCTGCGCCGGGCCCCGACGTCGTCGGCCGCGGCGGCGAGAGCGGCCACCTCTGCCTTCTGGTCGGCCTTCGTCTCCCACTCGAGCGTGGGGAGATGGCGGAAGATGGGTCCGGATGCGGTCATGGCTCCATAATTGTCTATGTACAGATATTCTGCAAGTAGAGTATGTTGATCGACGTGAACTCATCGACCACGCACCTGCCCGACTATGTGCTCGACCCGTCGCCGCTCGCGCTCTTCACCCGGCTCCAGCGGGTCGGCCTGCATCTCGAGCGGCTCCAGGCGGAGGCCATGGAGGACATCGGGATGTCCTTCCCCGACTACACGCTCCTGGCGACGCTGCATCGGGAGACCGCTCCTCACCAACTCCCGGTGAGTCGGCTCGCGGAGCTGGTCCTGCGCCCGATGGGGAGCATCACCCAGGTCGTGGACCGTCTCGAGAAGACCGGGCTCGTCCGCCGCGCCGTCGACCCGGCGGACCGGCGCCGTGTCCTCGTCGAGTTGACCGACGCCGGCATCGATCTCGCCGTCAGCGGCGACCACGCGTACCGGATCTGTCGTCAGCGAGTGCTCGACGCACTGCCCGACCCCGACCTCGAACGGATCGACGGCGCGCTCCTGGAACTCCTCGTCGCCCTCGAGTCCGACCAGGTCGCCGCCGACCCCGACTCCACCCTCGCCGAACCCGCCTAGTTGAGACGCGGGGTCAGAGTCCCGTCCCACCTTGAGCGTGGACGGCGGGTAGGGCTTGTTGGCGAGGTGGGACGGGACTCTGACCCCTGCGTCTCAACTTTCAGGTGAAGTCGGCGAGGCGGGTGGCGGTGTCGGGGATGAGGTAGTCGGTGGTGGCTTCGTAGGTGAGGCCGTCGCCGAGGGGGCGTTCGAGCGCTTCGCGGTAGAGGTCCTTGTACGCGGCCAACGATCCGGCGCTGTTCTCGATCAGCGATT
>BQJV01000083.1 GCA_021604885.1 Acidimicrobiales bacterium | reverse complement strand
CCTCGCTCCCGCCCGTCCCCGTCTGACCGATGCCGTGTTCGAGGCCATCCTCGACACCGAGCTGGGATTCGACGCCGAGTGATCACCAAGCTTCGCCCCCTCATCACGCTGCTCGCGCTCGCCGCGGTGCTCGTCGGTGTCTGGTCGATCGTCACCGACGACATCGCCGGTCCGGAAGTCCAGGGCATCACCGAGGACGGTCGCTGGGAAGCCGAGTTCGAGGGGCGCGGTGCCACCACGGACTATCTCGTTCGCTTCTCGGTGGACGGCATCGACACGGTCGACGACATCCGCACCCGCGGCTTCACCGCGGTCGAGTGCGATGCGTCCTTCGAGTGCCGCGGCCACGCGACACTCGCCGGTGACTCGTTGCGCCTCGTGATCGCGCCAACACTCGACGGCGCGACCGTGGACGTGGACGGCATCGACAACGTCCGCCAGACCCGCCAGGCGCCGTTCGACGGTCGGTGGCTCAGCCGCCTCTTCCTCCTCGCCCTCGCGTTCGTTCCGATCATCGTGCTCACCCATCAGCGGGTGGCGCTCAGTCAGTGGCTGCTGATCGGCTTCTCCGTCACGGTGTTGGCGGCGCTCCAGTTCGGCTTCACCGTGATCCTGCTCGGGATCCTCTTGGCGTTCTACGCGATCGGACGTTGGTACCGCCAGAGCGACCGTCGCAGCGGACGGTTCGTTCTCACCTGGCTGGCCGTCACGGCGCTCATCCTCCTGATCCTCAAGAACTTCAAGGCGATCTTCCTCGTCTCGTTCGAGGACTACGGGGCGCTCGCGCTCGTCCTGCCCCTCGGCACCAGCTACTTCCTCATTCGCCTGCTGGATCTCCAGCTGCGCTGGCATCGCGGTCAGCTCGAGGACCTGACGCTGCGGCGCTATCTCGTCTATGTGCTGTTCCCGCCGACCCTCGTCGCCGGACCGATCGAGCTCGTCGACACGTTCTTCAAGAACCGCGCCGAACGGATAACCCGCGACGACATCGGCGACGGCGCCATGCGAATCACCGTCGGCGTCGCGAAGAAGCTCGTCATCGTCGACGGCATCCTCGCCGGCCTCCTGTTCGAGAGCGGACTCTGGAGCCGTATCGTCACCGACCCGACCGGCGACCCGTGGGACGTCGTGCGCTTCTGTCTCCTCGCCTACCTGCTCGCGTACCTCGACTTCTCGTCCTACTCCGACATCGCGATCGGTCTCTCCCGCCTCTTCGGCCACACGATCGGTGAGAACTTCCGCTGGCCGATCTTCGCGCCGGACCTCGCCGAGTTCTGGAGGCGGTGGCACATCTCCCTGTCCGGGTGGGCCTTCCGCAACGTCTTCTTCCCCGTCATCGCGACGACCCGGAGTCAGTCGGCCGCCCTCGTCGTCACGCTCCTCACGATCGGGCTCTGGCACGACCTCGCGCTGACCTGGGTGACCTGGGGCCTGTACCACGGCATCGGGATGGCCGTCCTCGCATGGTGGCCGTGGAACCTGGTCAAAGAGAGCCGATTCCGCACCATCGGCGGCATCGTGCTCACGAACCTCTATGTCGCCGGCGGCTTCGCGTTCGTGTCGATCCGCGACTACTCACTCGCCTGGACGGTCTTCTGGCAGTTCGTCACCGCCCCCGTGCGGGCCCTGCTCTGACCCGAGAATGGACATGGGGTCAGACACCTGTCCATTCTTCCGCCGCCGATTAGTGTCCGGCGATGGCCGGCTCCCCACTCACCCGACGATCGTTCCTGATCGTCACCGCCAGTGGCATCGTCGCCGCCTGTTCGGGGGACGCCACGTCCGCGCCGCCCGTCACCACGGCATCCACGACCACCGCTGCGCCGACCACGACCACGTCGACGCTGCCGCCCGGACCGGCATTCGCGTCGGACCCGTTCCGCCTCGGCGTCGCCTCTGGCGATCCCGCGAGCGACTCGGTCGTGCTCTGGACCCGCCTGGCAACGGACCCGCTCGCGCCCGAGGGGGGCATGTCCCCGGAATCAGTGACGATCGGCTGGCAGGTCGGGGCCGACGAGACCATGAGCGACATCGTGGCCTCCGGGGAGGCCGTCGCCGATCCGGCGTTCGGCCATAGCATCCACGTCGAACTCGAAGGGCTCGAGCCGGCACGGACGTACTGGTACCGCTTCTTCGTCGGCGACTGGGAGACCGAGATCGCGCGCACCCGGACCACCCCGGCTGACGCGGACCTCGCGGACCGCCTCGTCCTCGGGCACGTCTCCTGCCAACGGATCACCCAGGGGTACTGGACGGCCTTCGACGATCTCGCGACCCACGATCTCGACGCGACCGTCCACTGCGGCGACTACATCTACGAGCGCAACGGCAGCGGCATCCGGACGCTCGACATCCCCGAGCCCACCGAGCTCGCCGGGTATCGGGCGATCTATGCGGGCTACAAGGCGGACCCGTCGCTTCAGGCTGCGCACGCGGTCGCGCCGTGGATCGTCACCTGGGACGACCACGAGGTGGAGAACAACTATCAAGGCGACGTCGCCCAGAACGGCAGCGAGACGCCTGATCGCGAGAGCTTCCTGGCCCGGCGAGCCGCCGCCTACCAGGCCTGGTGGGAGAACATGCCCGTACGCCTCGCCGCGCCCGTCGGGTCGTCGCTGCCGATCCACCGCGGTGTCGACTTCGGTCGCCTGGTGTCGCTGTCGGTGCTCGACACCCGGCAGTACCGAACGGATCAGGCGTGCGCCGCCAACGACGTCGGGCCGCGCTGCGAAGGATCGGACGGACCGGACTTCACCGTGCTCGGCGCCGAGCAGGAGACATGGCTGAGCGACCGACTCGCGTCATCGGATGCGGTCTACAACGTGCTCCAACAGCAGGTCGTCATGCAGCAGTGGCGGCTTCTGCCGGGCGACGCCGCGTGGAACCTCGACCAGTGGGACGGCTATCCCGCGGCCCGCGACCGCCTCTTCGACGACCTGCGGTCCCCCGACGTGCGCAATCCGGTGGTCCTCACCGGTGACGTCCACAGCAGCTGGGTCGGCAGCCTCGCAACAGACTTCGACGACGAGAACGCGGCGGTGATCGGCACCGAGTTCGTCGGCACGTCGATCTCGTCGGACGGCGGACTCCTCGAACCGATCATCCCGGCCGTCCTGGACCAGAACCCGCACCTCGAATGGGCGCAGGCCACGCGCCGCGGCTGGACCCGACACGAGATCACCCCGACCGAGTGGCGAGCCGACTTCCGCGAGGTCGAGGACGCGACGGTGCCGGGCACAACCGTGGACGTCGCAACGAGCTGGGTGATCCCCGACGGCGGCGCCGTCGTACGGGCTTAGCCGAGTCGGCCCGCGCGACTACCCTGCCGACATGATGCGGCGACGGTGGCAGGCGATGTTCACGGTCGTCCTCGTGTCCACGATCCTGGCGACCATGTCGCCGATCGCAGCCCAGGACGACACGACCGGAGAGGTCGAGTGGGTGCTGACCATCCCGCGCACCGCGGGCAACACGACGACCCCGCGGGGCTTCGCGGTCGACGAGGCAGCCGGAGAGATCGTCGCCATCCTCAATGTCGACGGTTCGGTCACCTTCGGTGGCGGCGACGTCGCCGAGGCGACGTACACCACCGGCACCTACGCCCTCCGGATCAGCCTCGACGGCGAGCTCCGGGCCGTGGTCGCACTCGACGCCCCGGCGGAGAGACTGGTGATCACGGCGGATGGCGATCTGCTGGTGACGAGCCGGGATCGCGCGATCGCCCGCGTCGCTCCGGACGGCACGGTCCGCTGGGAACGACACATCGACGGCGTCGGCAATCTGATCGCCGTCGAGCTGACGGATGGCACCATCGCCTTGGCGGGCCGTTTCGACACGACCATCGTGCTCGGCGACGGCGAACCGGCCGAGACCACCCTCGACCCGGGGGACGGACGGCTCGGTTCGGCGTTCGTCGCCTGGTTGGCGCCGGACGGTGCGCTCGTCGACACCGCGCTCTGGGAGGATGTCAGCGACATCGCGATCGCCGCAGGCCCGGACCGCGGCCTCCGCGTGCTCGGTGTCGCGACGACCACGCTGACCCTCGGCGAGGGGCCGGCGGAGACCACGATCGAGGTCGTCCAGGAGGGGACGAGCCTGTCGCAGGACACGATCCTCGGTTCGTACGACGGTGCCCGGGAACTCGAGTGGGCGGTCGGCACCGGCGTGTCGTTCTCCGGCGACGTGATCGACCTCGCGACGAGTGACGACGGCGCCTCCGTGATGTGGCTCAGCTCCAACCGGACGGTCGTCATGGGCGCCAGAACCCCCGCCGAAACGACGGCCGAGGTCCTGGTCGACGACGGGTTCGGCGACGATCACCTGCTCGCCCGCTACTCGGCCGACGGCGAGTTCGAGTGGGTCCACGTGGTCGGGTCGGCGGAGGCCGGCGAGGAGGAATATCGCTCGCTTGGCGTGCGACCGAGCGGCGAGATAATCGCCTCCGGCGACGTCGGCCCCGGCTCCGTCACGTTCGGCGGCGACCAGCCGCCCCGCGAACTCGGCGACCAGTCGCGTCTGGGTGTCGGGGTCTACCAACCCGACGGGACGCTGGTCTGGACGGCCGGCTACGGAAGCGAGAGCTTCGACGTGTCCTGGGGTTCGGCGCTCCTCGCCGACGGCGACGCGATCGTGTTCGCGTTGACCAGCGGACCGACGACCTTCGGGTTCCCGCCGGACGAGACCCCGGTGGCCGACGCCGACAGCTGGCTCGTCGCCCGACTCGACGGCTTCACGCCGCCGCCCCCGACCACGACGACAACCACCACGCTCGCACCGACGACGACGCAAGCCGCGCCGGACGAACCCGAGCCGACCGACGACGGCACGCCGGAGCCGGATGTCGACGCCGACGGCGGAGCGGGCGGGACGATCGCCATCGTGATCATCGTCCTCGTGGCCCTCGGCGGCGCCGGATACCTCGTCGCCCGAGGCCGCGGATCGGCCGACGACAGCTGACGACCCGGAGGTCGACGCATGCCATTGCGGTTCAACCACATGGAACTGACGCTCCCCCCGGGGAGGCTCACGGAGACGCGCGACGAGATCCGGGACTTCTACGCCGACCTGCTCGGCTGGACGGCGACCGACATCCCGATTCTCGGCCAGAGCGGTTTGCTCCTCCGCACCGACGACGCCACGAGCCAGTTCATCCTCGTGACGGAACAGCGCGTCCACATCGACTCCCCGGGCTACGACCATCTTGGGCTGTTGTGCGATACGCGCGCCGAGGTCGATGCACTGCTGGCGAAGGCCAAGACACGCCGAGCAGCGGACGATCGCGTGCAGATCAAGGAGTACGACGATCTGGTCACCGGCGACCATGTCACCCACGCGTTCTACGTGCGGTTCCTGCTCCCGATCTGGTTCGACATCCAGTGTTTCGAGCGCGCCGGCGAGCCCCAACCCGACCGCTGGACGTTCACGTGAAAGGCCGGGAGCATCAGGCCACCGTCTCCGGTGGGCGACTCCGGGGCCTCGGCGGGGACGTCCTCACGTTCCGCGGCGTGCCCTACGCCCGGGCGGAGCGCTTCGGCCTCCCCGAGCAGGTCCCTGCCTGGACGGGAATCCGTGCCGCCGACGCGCCCGGCCCAGCGCCACTGCAACCCGTGTCGGACGACTCGCCGGTGCCCGGGATGGCCGTCGCCGACATCGGCGAGGACTGCCTCAGCGCCGAGATCCGCACGCCGAGTCTCAGCGGGTCGCGGCCCGTGCTCGTCTGGATTCCCGGCGGATCGTTCAAGATCGGCGGCAACGCGCTGGCGACGTACGACGGCAGCCGACTTGCGGCCGACGGCGATCTCGTCACGGTGGCCCTCAACTACCGCCTCGGCATCTGCGGCTTCCTCGCCGCCGAGGGCGTACCGAGCAACCTCGGACTCCGTGATCTGCTGGCGGCGCTGCGCTGGATCCGAGACGAGATCGCCGCGTTCGGAGGCGACCCGACGCGCGTGATCGTGATGGGTGAATCGGCCGGCGCAGGAGCGATTGCGCACCTTCTCGCGGTCCCCGGCATCGAGGCGCTGGTGAGCGGCGCGATCATCGCCAGCGGCGCGCCCGGCGCAACCCTCACTGCGGCGTCGGCGAGCCTCGTCGGCGACGCGGTTCTCGCCGCGGCAGGCGCCGAGTCCGTCGACGAGCTGCGCTCGCTCGACACCGACGAGCTCCTGGCCGTGCAGGCCCGCGCCGATGCGGACCTGCTCGCCACCGTCGGCATGATGCCGTTTCACCCGTGGGTCGACGGCGACATCCTCCCCCATGCACCGCTCGAGGCCGCCCGGTTGGGTCTGCTCGCGCCGGTGCCGATCGTGATCGGCACGACGAGTCAGGAGATGGAGTTGTTCCGCGACGCCGTACCCGACCTCCCCGACGAGTTCGCGGCAGCCTGGCTCGCACCGAAAGTGGCCGCGGCCACCGGCACCGTCCCCACCGATGAGCACGTGAAAGCCGGCCTGGCCGCGGCCGGGGATCTGGTCGAAGCGATCGCCGACACGGAGCTGCATCTGCCGGCGGTCGTACTCGCCGACGCGCACGCGACTGCCGGTCATCCCGTCTGGCGCTACCGATTCGACTGGCAGGCGCCGCTCATCCGTGCCGCCCACGCGGTCGACCTGCCGTTTCACTTCGGCACCCTCGACGCGGAGGGTTGGCGGGCATTCGTGGCCGGCGACGATGCCGCCGACCGGCTGTCCACCGCCATGCGGGAGGCCTGGGCGGCCTTCTGCCATCGCGGGAAGCCGGCCTGCGCGCCGATCGGTGACTGGCCGAGCCACGACACCTCGGACCGACCGACGGTTCGGCTCGGTCGCGAGATCACCGTCGACCACGATCCGGATGCCGAACGTCGACAGGCGTGGCTCGGGAAGGACTGACATGGGTGCACTCGACGGAAAGGTCGCCCTGGTGACGGGCGGCAGCCGGAGCATCGGTCGAGGGTGCGCGCTCGAGCTCGGTGCGGCGGGCGCGACCGTCTACCTCACCGGCCGCTCGGCGACGGAGGCCGACAACCCGCTTCCCGGCACCGTCGCCGCGACCGCGGCCGAGGTCATCGACGCGGGAGGCGACGCGGTCGGCCTGCTCTGCGACCATCGCGATGACGACGCGGTCGCCGCGGTGTTCGACCGGATCGCGTCGGACCACGGCCGTCTCGACATCCTCGTCAACAACGCGTTCATCGTCACCCCGGACCTGACCTCCGGCAAGCCGTTTTGGGAGGTGCCACTGTCGGACTGGGACGACATGATCGACGTCGGCACCCGCTCGGCCTATGTGGCGAGCGCCCTGGCCGCCAAGCAGTTCATGGTGCCGGCCGGTTCGGGCGTCATCGTGAACATCAGCTCCTCCGGCGCGGCGGAGTACGCGTGGCATGTCGTGTACGGCGTCGGCAAGTGCGCGCTCGACCGGATCACCAAGGACACCGCCCGCGAGCTCGGACCCCACGGCGTCACGGTCGCGTCGTTGTGGCCCGGGTTCGTCAAGAACGAGCGGATCGAACTCGCGGAGCGTGCCGGGATGCTCCCCGCATCGCTCGACACGTCGACCGCGGAGTCGTTCCGCTTCACCGGACGGGCGGCGGCCCACCTCGCCGCCGATCCCGATGTCGCGCGCTGGACCGGTCAGGCGCTCACATCACGTGATCTGGCGGACGTCTACGCCTTCACCGACCTCGACGGCTCGCTACCCGACGGCCCGCTCCACAACCGCGGCACCGCGGACTGAAACGCGAACTGGCGTGCACACCGCCCGGAACCCGGGCCATGTACAGGCCAGTCGCGAAGTTGAAGCGGGGGTCAGGGCAACGCTGCGCGTTGCAGGAGTTCGGCTCCGCCGAACTCCCGCCCCAGTTGAAGCGGGGTCAGCCCTCGGCGGTGGGCATGGTGATGACGTCGGCACCCTCGGAGCGGCCGGCGAGCCACTCGGCGAGGTCCTGCTCCTCGGCATCATCGCTGGTGTAGTAGTCCATCGGCTCGTATTCCGGCGCATTGGTCTTGATGTTGCGGTACTCGGTCATGCCGGTACCGGCCGGGATGAGCTTGCCGATGATGATGTTCTCCTTGAGGCCCTGCAGGCTGTCGCTCTTGGACTCGATCGCGGCCTCGGTGAGGACGCGGGTGGTCTCCTGGAACGACGCGGCCGACAGCCACGACTCCGTCGCGAGCGACGCCTTCGTGATACCCATCAGCTGCGGACGACCCTCGGCGGGCTTGCCGCCCTCCTCGACCACACGCCGGTTGGTGTCGGCGAAGGTCTTCTGGTCGATCTGGTAGCCGGGGAGGAACTCGGTGTCACCGGGCTCGTTGATCAGGATGCGCTTGGTCATCTGCCGCACGATCAGCTCGATGTGCTTGTCGTGGATCGACACGCCCTGGTCGCGGTACACCTTCTGCACCTCGGTCACGAGGTACTGCTGGGTCTCGCGGACGCCCTTGATCTCGAGCAGCTCCTTGGGATCACGGGCACCCTCGACGATGGCGTCGCCGGCCCGGACTTCCTGGCCGTCGGTCACCTCGAGTCGAGCACCGGAGGGGATCGTGTAGGCGTCTTCCTCGCCGTCGTCGGCGACGACCAGGACCTCGCGGCCGCGGCCGTCATCCTCACCCACTCGGACCACACCGGAGGTGCGGGCCAGCGTGGCCTTGCCCTTCGGGGTACGGGCCTCGAAGAGCTCCACGACGCGGGGCAGACCGCCGGCGATGTCCTGCGCACCCGCCACACCACCGGTGTGGAACGTCCGCATGGTGAGCTGGGTACCCGGCTCGCCGATGGACTGGGCGGCGATGACGCCGACCGCTTCACCGAGCTCGATGCGTCCGCCGGTGGCGAGCGACATGCCGTAGCTCTTGGCGGAGATGCCGAACGCCGAATCGTCGGTCAGCGGCGAGAGGACACGAACACGGGTGACCGCCTCGTCGTCTCGCAGCGTCTCGAGTTCGTCGTCGCCCACCATGGTGCCGGCCGCAATGGTCGAACCGTCGGAGAGCGTGGCGTCCTCGGCGAGGACACGTCCGAACAGACGCGTCTCGAGATGCGTCCGCTTGTTGGGCGAATCGGGACCGATGTCCTCGAGCCAGATGCCACGGATCGGGCCGGGGCGCTCGAAGGGATCCTCGTCGTTGATGATGAGCTCCTGCGCGACGTCGACGAGACGACGCGTGAGGTAGCCGGAGTCGGCGGTACGAAGCGCCGTGTCGACGAGACCCTTTCGGGCACCCGGAGTGGCGATGAAGTACTCCAGCATCTTCAGGCCCTCACGGAAGTTGCTCTTGATCGGGCGGGGGATCATGTCACCACGCGGGTTGGCGACGAGACCGCGCATGCCGGCGATCTGACGCACCTGCATCATGTTTCCGCGAGCACCCGAGTCGACCATCATGTTGACCGGGTTGAACTGCTGGGCCTCGAGGCCGTCCTTCATGCGGTTGGTCACCTCTTCGGTGGCCTCCGACCAGACCTCGACCTCCATCTGACGACGCTCACCATCGGTGATGATGCCGCGACGGAACTGCTGCTCGATCTTGTCGGCCTGCTTCTCGTGACGGTCGAGGATCTCGGCCTTCTCCGACGGCGTCGCGACGTCGTCGATGGAGACCGTGAGGCCCGACTGCATCGCGAAGGCGAAGCAGGTGTCCTTGATGGCATCGAGGCTGACGGCGACATCCTGTTTCGCGTACCCGCGAGCAAGCGTGTCGACGATGGCACCCATCTCCTTCTTGCCGACCTTCGCGTTGACGTACGGGTACGCCGCCGGGAGGGTCTCGTTGAAGAAGACACGGCCGACCGTGGTCGACTCGTACTGGGCGGCCTCGCCGTTGGCCGGGCTGATCAGCAGGTCCGGGGTGCGGAACTGGATCGGCGCGTGGATCGCGACGTCGCCGCGCTCGTACGCGGCGTGGAGCTCCTGGGTGTCGCGGAACACACGGCCCGCGCCCTTGGCGTCCTCCACCAGATCGGTGAGGTAGTACGCACCGATGATCATGTCCTGCGTCGGCGTGACCAGC
>BQJV01000082.1 GCA_021604885.1 Acidimicrobiales bacterium | reverse complement strand
CTGAGGATTGCCGGGTCGCCGTCGCCGTTGTCTCCGCTCACCGACCCGTCCGAGGTTTTCGGGTTCATGACGTTGACAGAGTACCGCAAGTGAGGAATCATTCAAGTGATGAATCTTTCTTCATATAGGGGGAGTGAGCCGCGTTGAGCCCACGAGTCGTGATCGTCACCGGAGCATCGAAGGGCTTCGGCATGGCGGCGAGCCAGGAACTCGCGCGGCGAGGCCACACCGTCGTGGCCACCATGCGCTCACCGGAACGAGACGGGCCGGCGGTGCGGGAGGGGTTCGAGGACCTCATCCATGTCGCCCAGCTCGACGTGACGGACGGCGACCAGACGACCGCCGTGGTCGACGACACGCTCGAGCGCTTCGGCCGCATCGACGCGATCGTCAACAACGCGGGCTACGGCCTGTACGGCACGGTGGAGGACGTCGGTGTCGACGAGGTGATGCGCCTGATCGACACCAACCTGCTGGGGCAGCTGCGCTTGTGCCAGGCCGTCATCGGTCCGATGCGTGAAGCCGGTCGCGGGACCATCGTGAACGTGGCCTCGGCCGGCGTCTACATCGTGGCGCCGCTCACCGGTCTCTACTCCGCATCCAAGATGGCTGTTGCGGCGATGACCGAAGCACTCCGTCTCGAGGTGAAGCAGTTCGGCATCCACGTGGTCTCGGTCGAGCCCGGGATGTACCGCAGCGATTGGCAGTACGGGTCACTCGACGTGTGCCGGCGCCTCGAGAACGAGGAGAGCGTCTACCAGGAGGCGTCGATGCGGGCGCTCGAGGCGTTCCGGGAGATGGGCGAGACCCGTCCGGGAACGGCCACGACGGGTGCGACGATCGCCGACATGGTCGAACTCGAACAGGAGCCGCCCCTGCACGTGCCGGTGGGCGACGACGCCTACCGACTGCGCGAGCAGCGGCGGATGCTGACCGACGAGGCCTGGGAGCAGATGATGCTGCAGGGTCCGTTCTTCGATGCGGGGTCCAGCGAGGGCTTCGCCGGGTACGGCGCATGAGTGCCGAGGGGACACCGTCGGTCGCCGTCGTCCTCGGCGCGACGACCTCCGTCGGTCGCGCCGTCGCCGGCCGACTGGCCGAGGCGGGAGCGCGGCTCGTGCTCGTGGGGGTGTCCGGCGTGGAGACCTCGTCGGAACTCGAGGAGGTCGCCTCCGGGCTGTCGGGGCAACCGGGCGAGGCGATGACAACCGAGCTCGCACCACGCGACCGCGCCGGATTCGAATCGTTCTTCGCGGCGATCGAAGAACGTCACGGACATCCCGACGCCCTGGTCACGGTGCCAGGCGCGCCCCGACCCGTTGCGGCCGATCAGATGTCCGATGCCGACTGGGACGATGCCATCGATGCCTCGCTCAGCGCCACCTACTGCGCCTACCGGGCCGTGCTGCCCCATTTCGAGTCGACCGGCCATGGCCGGGTGGTCAGCGTGGTCGGTGACGAAGGCCGCCGCGGCGCGGGGGGTGCCAGTCACATCGCGGCGGGCCATTGGAGCATCATCGGATTGGCCAAATCCGCGGCGCTCGAGATGGCTGAAGCCGATGTCGCCGTGAACGTCGTCACCTCTACCGCGCTCGACGACCACCGCTGGCAGGACGATGCGTACCAGCGCTACGCCCACGCGACCGTGGGTGAGGATGCCGCCAGCACGAGCCGCGACTCCACGGCCGCCGCGCTCGGTCTGCGTCATCCCACGACGCGCCCCTTCGTGTCTCCCGACGCCGTGGCGCGCGCCGTGATGATGTTCCTCACCCAGCCCGACAACACCATGACCGGATCCGTGCTCGACCTGAGCCAGGGCATGGCGGCGCTCAACACCGCATGAGCTCGACACGCGAGACCCGACGACACCGCACAAGGGGAGACATTCGATGAGCCGATTCGACGATCAGGTCGTCGTCATCACGGGTGGCGCCAAGGGGCAGGGACGTTCCCACGCGGTCGCGTTCGCCGAGCTCGGCGCCGACGTGGTGATCTGCGACATCGCGGCGCAGATCCCGTGCGCATCGGCCATGGGCACCATCGACGACCTCAACCACACGCGTGACCTGGTGGAAGCGACCGGCCGGCGATGCGTCGCCGTGCAGGCCGACACCCGCGACGCCGCCGCGATGCGCGATCTGGTGGGAAAGACGATCGCCGAATTCGGCAGGATCGACGTCTTCATCGCCAACGCCGGCATCGCCGCCTTCGGTCCGATCGCCACGATGCCCGACGACATGTGGTTCGACGTCGTCGACGTGAACCTCAATGGCGTCGCCAATGCCATCCGCGCCGTCGTTCCCCACATGATCGAACGGGAGCGGGGGCGGATCATCGCGACCGCGTCGATCGTCGGCCGCGAGGGTGGGCCCAACAACGCCAACTACGCCGCGTCGAAGTGGGGCGTCATCGGACTCGTCAAGTCGCTTGCGATCGAGCTCGCGCCGCACGGCGTGACGATCAACGCCCTCTCGCCGATGTCCGTGTCGACCGACATGTGCCACAACGACAAGACCTACACGCTCTTCCGTCCCGATCTCGCTGCGCCGACCACCGATGACGTGCGCGACACGTTCGCCGGTCTCAACCCGATGCGGGTTCCCTGGCTCGAACTCGAGGACAGCACGAACAGCGTCGTGTTCCTCGCGTCGGACGAGGCGCGCTACATCACCGGCACGTCGCTCGACGTCGCCGGCGGCTGGAACGCCAACCATTGCGCATGACCGACACGTCGACGGCCGACCCCGGCGCCCGTATTCCGTTCTGCAGCGATGAGATGCTCGCGCTCCACGGCGAGCTGCTCCAGACGATCACGACCAATTTCGGCTTCGTACCGGCGAGCTTCCGCACGCTCGCCTACAAGCCGGATCTCCTGCGCGCGGTCGGCGATCTCAGCGCTGCCGTCATGAGCGCCGACAGTGTCACACCGGCGCGGCTGCGCTGGATGGTGTCCTACGTATCGAGCCGCGCCGCCGGATGCACCTACTGCTCGGCGCACACCGCCTACAACCTCGCCGAGGTGTGCGACGTCGATCACGAGACCCTCGACGAGCTGTGGACCTTCGAGGTCAGCGATCGTTTCACCCCGGCCGAGCGCGCCGCGCTGCGCGTGGCGGTGGCTGCCGGCGGCGTCGGCAACGTCACCGACGACCAGATCTCGGCGCTCGCGGATCACTACGGACCCGAGGAGATCGTGGAGCTCGTGGCCGCCATCTCGCTGTTCGGGTTTCTCAACCGTTGGAACGACACCCTCGGCACGCCGTTGGAGGAAGGGCCGGACCACATGGTCGAACTCCTCAGGGGCGGATCGTCCCCCGACCCGCAGGAGCCGACGGGCTCGGCAACCATGCAGGCGCATCGGGCCGGATCGCTGATCTTCGTCAACGGACAGTTGGCGCTCGACGCCGCCGGTGAGATCGTCGGTTCCGGGGATCCCCGTGCGCAGGCCGAACGATGCCTGCAGAACATCGCCGACGCGCTCGCCGCCCACGGCGCGTCCCTCGGTGATCTGGTCAAACTGACCTGCTTCCTCCTCGATGCGGATGACTTCCCGGGATACGCGGACGCCAAGGCTGCGCTCCTGCCCTCGGCGGACGTCTCCAGCACGACGGTCGTCGTACGCGATCTGCTGATCCCGGGTGCGCTGCTCGAGATCGACGCCATCGCAGCTGCCCCTGGTGCATCCGCCTCGTCCACCACCGGAGAGTTGCCATGAGCCGTGACATCGCCAGCCTGTACGCGCCGGCCGCCGCGGGCGGACCTCCGCTCTTCTTCCCGAGCCCCGAGCGTCCGATCTTCTTCAACTTCGATCAGGGCAACCCAGACCCCGCGACGTACCCGCTCGACCTGCTCGAGCGGCTCTCACACGAGGTGCTCGAGGAAGTGGGCGGCGACGCGCTCAGCTACTTCGACCCGGACACCGGCTACGAGGAGCTGGTCTACGGCTTCCGTGGCCTGCGGACCGCTCTCGCCGATCGACTCAATGTGCGCGACGGCCGGGACTTCGACGCAGACAACCTGATCCTCACGTCCGGTGCAGTCCAGGCCTTGTCTCTCGCGGCTCGGGCGTTCGCCGGGCCGGGCGACGCCGTCTTCATCGAGGCGGTCACCTTCCCGTACGCGTCGTCGTTCCTGGCCGGCACCGGGGCGGAGGTCGTTGCGGTTCCCGTTGACGCCGACGGTCTCGATGTGCGTGCGCTCGATGACGCGATCGCCGCGGCGGCGGCACGCGGGTTGCGCCCGAAGCTCGTCTACACGATCGCGACGTTCCAGCTGCCGACCGGGATGTCGATGCCCCATGCACGCCGGGAGCGCCTGCTCGAGCTGGCCGATCGCCATGATCTCGTCGTGATCGAGGACAACGTCTACTACGACCTTCGGTACGACGGGGAGTCCCCGCCGACGCTGCTCAGCATGGACGAGACCGGCCTCGTCATGCAGTCGGACAGCTTCTCCAAGACCGTGGCGCCCGGGCTGCGTCTCGGTTGGATGGTCGGCCACCCCGACGTGATCGGCGGGCTCGCCGCGGTGCGGGAGGACCTCGGCGTGAGCCAGTTCCTCGCCCGAGTCATGGCCCGCTACCTCGAGGGCGGCCACCACGGCCCCCAGGTGGCGACCCTCCAGGACGTCTACCGGGCCAAGCGGGACGCGGCGGTGACCGCCCTGCAGGAGCACTGTTCGGAGTACCTGACCTTCCGGGTGCCCGAGGGCTCGTTCTTCCTCTGGCTCGAGCTCGGCGACGGCGTCGACTGGGACCGGGCGGCCGAGGCCGTGCAGCGCGAGGGCGTCTTCTGTCGCCCCGGCGAGCGGTTCACCGACGACGGCTCGGGTCGCCAGTTCCTGCGCCTCGCTTTCAGCCTCCCGAGCGTGGACGAGATCACCCAGGGCATCGCCGCGTTGGGCCGAGCACTGCGAGACTCATCGACATGACCGACACCACTCGCCCCAAGATCTCGGCTCGTTCCGTGGAACGCGTCTTCGCCGCCGAGACCGACAATCCGGTGCACGCGCTCGGACCGTTCGACCTCGACATCGCCGATGGGGAGTTCTGCTGCATCGTCGGTCCGTCCGGCTGCGGGAAGTCCACCTTCCTGCGCATCGTCGCCGGGCTGCTCCGACCATCGGCCGGCGCCGTCGAAGTCGACCTCGCCGGCACGTCGAAGACGCCGATCGCCATGGTGTTCCAGGACTACGGCATCTATCCGTGGAAGACCGTGGAGGCCAACGTCCGCTTCGGGCTCGAGGTCGGCGGCATGTCCAAGCGGGACGCCCGTGAAAAGGCGCTGTTCTGGCTCGGCCGACTCGGGCTCACGGAGTTCCGAAACGCGTATCCCGACAAGCTCTCCGGCGGCATGCGTCAGCGGGTCGCGATCGCACGAGCGCTCGCGGTCGAGCCCGAGATCCTCCTGATGGACGAACCGTTCGCGGCGCTCGACGCCCAGCTCCGGCAGATCCTCCAGGAGGAGCTCCTCGCACTCTGGGAGGCGGACAAGCGCACGGTGCTCTTCATCACCCACAGCCTCGAGGAGGCGATCGTCTTGGGTGATCGCGTGCTCGTGATGACGGCTCGCCCGGGCCGCATGCTCGAGTCCGTGCAGGTGCCCTTCGATCGGCCGCGGACTCCGGAGCTGCGCGCCGAGCCCGAGTTCAACGAGTTCAAGGCCGGGCTCTGGGATCACCTGAAGCTCCAGGTCGAGCAGTACCTCAACGAGTTGCGGACCGTCGAAGAGGAAGGTGATGAGCGATGACGAACACGGACCCGAACACGACCGTCGACAAGCGTGGGCCGCGCGTCCTCCGGCGTGAGCCAGGGGTCGCCGAGATCAAGCCCCGCGCGCACGTGCGGAACCGCAAGGCCGCCGAGCGCGCCCTCGCCATCGGCGTGCCGGCGGCGCTCCTTCTCCTCTGGCAGCTCGCACACCACTACGAGTGGAACCTGCTCGGCTACTGGAAGATCGATCAGCGCTTCTACGCGTCCCCCTACGAGATCGTCACGTCGGAGAAGCTCCGCGAGGCCGACTTCTGGCGTGACGTCTGGACCAGTACCCGCCGAATGCTCATCGGGTTCGCCCTCGGCGCCGGCGCCGGGGTGTTCATCGGCCTGGCGATGGGCATGTCCCGCCTCGTGCGGGCGGCGCTCGACCCGTTGCTCACCGCGCTGTACACGGTGCCGAAGCTCGCGTTGCTGCCCCTGTTCCTCACGATCTTCGGATTCGACGAGCGACCGAGGGTGATGCTGATCGCCGTGACGGTCTTCTTCTTCGTGTGGATCTCGACGATGGCCGCGATCATGGCGGTGCCCGAGGGCTACCGCGAAGCCGCGATGAGCTTCGGTGTGAGTCGATGGCAGATGTTCCGCCACGTCCTGCTGCCGGGGTCGTTGCCCCAGATCTTCGTCGGGCTCCGTATCGCGGCCGGCGTCGCGGTGCTGATCCTCATCGGTGTGGAGCTCGTCATCCCGAGCCAGGGCGGCATCGGATCGCTGATCGAGCGGGGCCGCACCCTGCTGATTCCCGAGCTCACCTACGTCGGCATCGCGCTTGCTGCACTGCTCGGGTTGCTGTTCACGCTCGTGGTCCGGTGGATCGGCCGACTGCTGATCCCCTGGGCCCCCGAGGACAATGCGCCGGGCCAGGGATAGCGGCCCGGCGTCGAGACAAGGACTCGGTCCGACCGGACCGAACAAGACCGTGAAGTTCCACGGAGAAGAACCACAAGAGAGGGAGAAAACCATGAGGGGAACGAGGAAGGACTGGTGGCTCAAGATTTTGGGCCTCCTACTTGTCTTCGCGGTCATCGCCAGTGCGTGTGGTGATGACGACGAGGGCTCGGATCCGGAACCGGGAGATGACGCATCGGATTCGTCCGGTGACGACTCCTCGGGCGATGACTCGTCCGACGACGGCGACGACGGTGGCGAAGACGCCGATCCGTTGGCCGGATGCGGCGAGGGTGCGGTCACCGACCTGAGCCCGGACCGCGACGTCGCTCGCTGCGAGCCCGGCTACCCGGCTCCGCAGCCGCTGGAGGAGCGCGCCAGCGTTCGCCTTGCGACCAACTTCTGGGGCTTCGAGTTCACCGCTCCCTACGTCCTCGCCCTCGAGTTGGGTGAGTTCGAGAAGGAGAACCTCGACGTGGAGGTCGTGACCGGCGTGTCGCTGGCCGACGGCATCGTCCAGATGGAGGATTGCACGGTCGACATCACCGTCGGCGGCACAGAGGCGTCACTCCACAACGGAATCTCCGCCGGGCTCACCGTCAAGCAGGTGATCGGGAACTACTTCCCGCCGGACGCCGGTGACACCAGCATCGATCAGACGGGCCTCTGGGCTCGCGCCGATGCCTTCACGAACCCCGACGATCCCGACCTCACCGAGTTGGAAGGGACGACCCTCGGCACCGCCGTGGCGCTCGGATCGGTGATCAACTACCCGATCGGGCTCGCGTTCCAGGAGGCCGGTGTCAGCCTGCTCGACCTCGATCTGGAAGTGATCCCGTCCGCTGACCTGCCGTTGGCGCTCGAGAACGGCGCCGTGCAGTCCGCTTGGGTGCTGGACCCGATCTGGAGCCAGCTCGCGGACAACCCGGACTTCGTGCTCGTCGCGACGCAGCCTCCGGGCGAAGCGCTCGGTGGCCTCTACGCCTCCTCGTGCTTCCGTGAGGACCGTCGTGAGGTGGCCGTCGCCTTCATCCGGGCACTCATCCGGACGATGAACACGTACCTCGCCGAGGGCTACAAGACGAACAACGTCGAGGAGCTCCAGGTGCTCGCCGATGTCGCCGACATCCCGCTCGAAGCCTTCACCGGTACGCCGGAGACGCTGATGGACTGGGAGATGGGCGAAGGTACGTCCGAGCGAGCCCAGGGCTTCTTCATGGAGTACGGCGTGCTCGAATACGACGAGATCATCCCGGAAGACCAGGTCTACGACCGGTCGATCTATCTCGAGGCCGTGCGAGGCCCCGAAGGCTGATCTGAAATTCCCTCCACCGGATCGCCGCTCGGGCTTCAGCCCGGGCGGCGGTCTCGGCGGGTGTCCACGCGATCAGACAAGCCGCTCGGGAAGCCGGGCGAACGCCGTCGGGTCGTGGCCCGGCACGAGCAACGCGCCGGCCTGACGAAGCGCCCGCAGCCGCTCGATGCTCACCGCCTGTTGCGCGTGATCGTGTCCGATCGGGGGCAGCGGGCCGCCGTCGATCGTGGTGCTGAAGTAGGCACAGTCGGCGCACAACACGACCTCACGGTCGTGGAGCCGCACCCGCAGTGACTGGTGGCCCGGCGTGTGGCCCGGGGTCGGGATGCACGCCACCCGGCCATCGCCGAACACGTCGTGTTCGCCGTCGACATGGACGATGTCGTGGCCGAGGTCGTAGTCGTCCGGGTTGAACGAGTTCGCCGCGGCCAGGTCGTCGTCGAACCCGGCCCGCCACTCGTCGCGTTGCACCAGCACGCGGGCGTCGGGAAGTTGTGCCAGGCCGCCGACATGGTCGAAGTGGAGGTGCGACAGGATGACGGTGCCGACGTCGGCCGGGTCGACGCCGGCCTGTTCGAGCTGCGCACCGATCAGATCGTCGGGGCCCACACCGAGACCGAAGAAGAGCTCCACGATCTCGCGGGCCGGGCCGGCCTCGGTCAGATCGCGGTGCATGCCGCAGTCGAAGAGGGCGAGTTCGTCGCCGTGACGGATGAGCCAGGCGGGCACCGGGATCTCGATCGGGGTGTCGTCCCCGCCCGCTTCGAACATCGACCGGCCGGCCGTGAGGGTGCCGCAGGCGAGGGGTTCGATGGTCACGTCCATGCCCACTACCGTCGCACGGATGGACGCGACCTTCGAGTTCTCGGCGGAGCTCTACGAGTGGGACGCCCGCGACGACTCGTCGTGGGTGTTCGTCACCCTTCCCGAGGATCTCGGCGAGGACATCCGGGAGATGGCACTCCCTCGTCGCGGATTCGGCTCGGTGAAGGTGCGGGTGCGCTGCGGGTCGAGCGAATGGCGTACCTCGGTGTTCCCCGACTCGAAGTCCGGCTCCTACGTGCTCCCCCTCAAGAAGGCGGTCCGGGCCAAGGAGAAGATCGACGTGGGTGACGCTGTGGCGTTCGAGATCGACGTGGCGCCCGAATGAGCACGACCGGCCGGGAACGGCGTGAGGCCGTCGTCATCGAGCACATGCGGTCCGAGAACGTGCAGGAGTGGGATCGGACGATGGCCACGTTCGGGCACCCCCGCTACGAGCTGCCGGGCGGCGAGATCCACGACGGCGCCGACGACGTCATGCGTTACTGGATCGAGGGACGCACGCTCGTGCCCGATCAGCGCAACGAGCTCATCGAGCTGACCCATCTCGACGAGCGGCGCGTGCAGATCGAGTTCTGGCTGCGAGGGACGCCGACATCGAGCGGGCGGCCGTTCGAGCGGCGGCTGTGGGCGATCTTCGATTTCGGCGACGACGACCTGATGGTCAACGAGCGCGTCTTCCTCGAGCCGCCCGACGAAACCTGAGCCGGACCGTCCCGATCAGCGCGGCCAGTCGGCGGCCTGTTCGAGCAGGTCGTCACGGAAGTCCGGGTGGGCGATGCCGGCGAGGGCGAGGGCTCGTTCCCGCACCGTCTGTCCGGCCAGCTCCGCGGCCCCGAACTCGGTGATGACGACGTCGACCTGGTGGCGTGGCGTCGTCACGATGCTCCCGGCCGCCGCGACGCCCGCAATCCGCGACACCGTGCGGCCGTCGACCTCGGTGGTGGACGGCAGGCAGATCAGGGATCGGTCCGAGAGCTCGAGCCCGGCTCCCGCGATGAAGTCCTCGTGGCCGCCGATGCCGGAGAACTGGCGACCGTCGATCGTGTCGGCGATGACCTGGCCCGCCAAATCGATGCTCATCGCGCCGTTGATCGTGATCATCTCGCGATTGCGGCTGATGTTCTCGGGCGAGTTGACGACGTCGACCGGGAGAAAGCGCACCGCGTCGTTCCCGTCGAGCCACTCGTACAGCTCCTCGGTGCCGGCCGCGAACGTGGTGACGGCGAAGCCGTCGAACT
>BQJV01000081.1 GCA_021604885.1 Acidimicrobiales bacterium | reverse complement strand
GAGACCATCGCCGGGGAAGGCCGTGGCGTGCTCGTGTACCTGCGGGGCCACGAGGGTCGCGGCATCGGCATCGGCCACAAGCTCCGCGCCTATGCGCTCCAGGATGACGGCATGGACACCATCGAGGCGAACGAGGCCCAGGGCCTGCCGATCGACTCGCGAGAGTACGGCGTCGGCGCCAACATCCTCGCCGACCTCGGCGTCACCGCCATGCGGCTGATGACCAACAACCCGACCAAGCTGGGCGGCCTCGAGGGCTATGACCTGGAGATCACCGAGCGGGTGCCGATCGAGATCGACTCGAACCCCGAGAACGTGCGCTACCTCGAGACCAAGCGCGACCGCATGGGTCACACCTTGTCCGACGACGGTGCATCCGAGGCCTGAGCGCCTCTAGGCCTCGAGCGACGCGAGGTCGGTCGGAGCCACGATCGGGCGAACGGCCCGGCTCCAGCGCTTCGTGATGCATCGATCCGCCATGCGGCCCGGTGACCAGCGTCCCCAGATGCCTCCCACGGCGGCGTGGGTGCGGTCGGTCCACTCCAGGCAATCGGGATCGGCGACCCGGCGGACGACCTGACGGACCCCGGCGGCGTGCACCACATACCCGGCCCACACGCCGGGGAAGTCCTTGGTCGACCCCACCTCCGTGATCAGCGCGGTGTCGTGATGGCGGACCCGGTTGCGATGGGTGTGGCCGGAGGAGATCAGGAGGTCGGGGTTCGCGGCGAGCATCTGGGAGAGGGCGCCGCGGGCCTCGCGCAACGGCGTGCCGATCGGCCAGATGCGGGGATAGTGGTGGGTCTCGAGATGGTGATGCATGAAGACCATCGCGGGCGTCGGTGTGTCGATGGCCGTGGCGACGTCATCGATGCGGCGCCGGATGCGACCCCAGGTGCGCCCGGCACAGGTGGTGTCGACGCCGACGATGCGCACGCCCTCGACGTCGCGGTACTGGACCTCCGCCGGGAAGAGGCCGCGTCGCTGCAGCTCGGCCGTCGCGTCGAGCGATCGGGTTCGGCCGACGGTGTCGTGATTGCCGGGAATCGCCATGACCGGGATCGGAATGTCAGCCAGGAGTTCGTCCAGAAGCTCCCAGTGTTCGGGATAGCCGAGATCGGTGATGTCGCCCTTGAGCACGAGGAGGTCCGCGCCCCACTCCACGGCGGCACGTGCCGCGGCCTTCGCGCAGCGCAGCGGGTAGCCGTTCGCGGGCTGGGGGTGTTCCCGCATCTTGCGCACCAGGCCGAAGCCCTCCTCGCCGAGATGCAGGTCGCTGATGGTGGCGATGCGAAGGAGCTCGTCGCCCTCGATCGCCGGCTCGGTGTGAACGGTGCGCTGACAGACCACTCGGCCGTCGACGGTGATGTCCACCGCGTGGCCCGCGGCGGGCCGCAGATCGCCGATGTCCGCCGCGCCGGCGACACCGCTGTCGCCGAGCACGTGATCACGTCCGTCGATCACGATGCCGACCTCGCCGGCGGGCAGGCCGCGCCACACCAGCTGCGCGACCGTGTCCTCCACGGCGAAGACTTCGACGGGGTCGAGTCCGGTGAAAGGGAAGGTGGGGGCCACGCTCTGCTATCGGCGCGCCAGGTCGGGATTCTGAGCGGTGGCGCGTTCAGAGTGTCGCGGAGAAACGCGCGGATTCCCGGTCGCGCAACGCCGCATTGATCCGCTGGCGCTCACGATGCTGAGCGATCTGCTTCTCGCCCTGGGGAACGGGGTGCGTGTCGAGGAACGCCGCCACCTCGGTCACCATCGGCGCGGTGTCGAGCGAGACGATGCCCTCCAGCAATCGAGCGATGGAATTGCTCGGGAACGAGTCCTTCAGCGCATCCCAGTGGGCGCACACGAAAGCCCACACCGTCTCGCCGGCCACCGGGTTCGCGAGGGCGCGGCGCAGGACGTAGGGCCCGTCCTGGGACCGGACATCGCCGCGGAGGATGTCATCGAGAACTGACAGCTCGGCGGTCGGGAGGTCGGCGAGGGCGCGGAGGTTGCGCTGCTCGGTCTGCGGGTCGCCTGCGGTCTGCCATGCCTCGCGGATCATCGCCTCGCTGTCGGCGTCGGTTCGCGCGATGACCGCGAGGGCGGCAGCTGCGAGGGTGGGATCGGCATGGTCCAGCCGGGTGCGGCATGCGGCGATGACCTCGGGGTCCCTCGCGACCGCGCCGAGCAGACGGATCAGCGTGGCGCGGAGCTCGCGGGTGCGATCGTCGTCGCCGTCCTTCGGATCCGTGCCGATTCGATCCAGCGCGGGTCCGGCCAGGCCACGAATACGAGCGGCCAGCCGGTCGTCGGCGTCGCCCTCGACGAGATCGCTCAGATGGGCGAAGCCGGCGCTCAACGCCTGCCAGACGGTGAGGTCGGTCTCGCCGGCCATCGACTCGGCGAGCTCGACCCACGACGCGGCGTCCCGCTCGCCGCCGACGGTGAGCGCCCAGGCGTCGTCGACGAGACCGTGACGTTCCTCGGCGGTTCGCTCGCCGGGGCCGGCGAGCGTGGACGCGACCCGATAGAACCCGGAGCCGTCCGCATTGGCAGTGACGAGGTCGCCGGAGACCGTGAGCAGCATCGACTCGCGGTCGAGCAACACCCGATGGTCGGCGACCGCACCGCCGTCGACGACGCGCACACCGACGGGTACGACCCAGGATCGGTCGTCGGCGGCCGTGGGATCGAGGGTGAACTGTCGTTGCCGCAACTCGATGCCGTGCGGCGTGGGGGTGGCCTCGATGACGGGGTACCCACCTTGGTAGATCCAGCCGTCCATCAGCGACCGCACCGGCTGACCGCTCGTGTGCTCCAGGGCATCCCAGAGATCGCTGGTCTCGGTGTTCGCGTAGGCGTGGGTGGCGAGATAGTGGCGGACACCGTCGCGGAATGTGTCGGCGCCGAGATGCTGCTCCAGCATGCGGACGACGGAGGCGCCCTTCTCGTAGGTCAGGACGTCGAACATCCCCTCCGCCTCGTCCGGGGTGACCACCGGGAACTCGATCGGCCGCGTGGTGGCGAGCGCGTCGGTGTCGAAGGCGGCGGCGCGGGACCGGCCGAACGTCGTCCAGACGTTCCAATCCGGCCGGTAGGCGTGGCTGCACGAGGTCTCCATGAACGTGGCGAACGCCTCGTTGAGCCAGATGCCCTCCCACCACTGCATGGTCACGAGGTCGCCGAACCACATGTGGGCCAACTCGTGGTTGATGACGTCGGCCGCGAGCTGGAGCTCCGGTTGGCTCGCCGTCGCCGGGTCGATCAGGAGCAGGACCTCTCGGAACGTCACGCAGCCGAGGTTCTCCATGGCACCGAAGGCGAAGTCGGGGATGGCGAGGAGGTCGACCTTGTCGCCGGGGTAGGGGATCGCGTAGTAGTCCGCGAACCACTGGAGCGCGTGCACGGCGACATCGAGGGCGAACTCGGTGAGATGGCCCTGGCCGGGACGATGGACGACCCGGACGGGTACGCCGCCGGCGTCCACGGCCTCGGTGACCTCGAGGGGGCCGACGACGAAGGCGACGAGATAGGTCGACATCCGCATCGTCTCGGCGAAGGTGATCCGACGGCGGCCGTCGGGATCGACGGTGTCGGCGACTTCGGCGCTGTTGGCGACGGCGAGATGGTCCGGATCGACGATGAGCGTCGTGGCGAACGTGGCCTTCCATGCCGGCTCGTCCCAGCAGGGGAAGCAGCGGCGGGCGTCGGTGGACTGGAACTGGGTTGTGGCGATCGTGTGCTCGGTGCCGTCGTCGCCGGTGAAGGTGGACCGGTAGAAGCCGCGGAGCTGATCGTTGAGCGTGCCCCGGAACGCCACGACGACGCGGGCCGGGCCGGGCGACAGGTCCGCCCGGAGGGTCAGATGCAGACGCTCGGTCTCGGCGTCGAGGCGGATGTCCGGCGTGTGCTCGACGGCGGCGGCGCCCTCGCCGACGATCACGAGCGCGGTGTCGATCTCCAGGTCGGCTGCGTTGCAGACCAGCTCGTCGGTGCGCTCCAGCATCTCCACGTCGATCGTGACCGAACCCCGGAACGTCGCGGTCTCGATATCCGGTTCGAGCACGAGGTCGTAGCGATGGGGGACGACGTGGGTGGGCAGGCGGGGGTCCGACGACATCAATGAAATCTACATCGGACCGTAAACCGAAATACACCCTTGTAATACGCAGATTCGCTTTGATGGGTACAGCGGGTACCAACGGAAGAGGAGTTCGGACATGCGGAGCCGAGATCGTCGCCAGGAGATCCAACAGTCGTTCGAGCCCTTCCGGGATCTCGAGTGGCCGGACGCGCAGCTCGAGGTGGACGACGACGCGTTCGCCCGTGCGATTGCACAGGGTCGAGGCGAAGAACTCGCCGCCTGACGGCGAGGAGAACCAGCACGAGCGCAGCCGCCGGATCGGCGCGCACATGGGTCTCCCGGATCATCCCGCCGCAGGGTGAGACCGGTACAGTCGACGGGTTCCGGACCGCATTCCCCTTGGAGCCCCCGTGGAACCCACCCTGGACGTCGTCGGCGTCGGCAACGCGATCGTCGACGTGATCTCGACGGTCGACGACGACTTCATCACCGCCCATTCGCTCAACAAGGGTGCGATGACCCTCATCGATGCCGATCGGGCGACGTCGCTGTACGCCGCCATGCCGCCTGGCATCGAGGCGTCCGGTGGCTCGGCGGCGAACACCATGGCGGGTCTGGCGAGCCTCGGGAGCCGTTCGGCGTACCTGGGCAAGGTGCGTGACGATCAGCTCGGTGAGGTGTTCATCCACGATCTGCGCGCCGCGGGTGTCGGCTTCGACGTCGACGCCGGCGCGGACGGCCCGCCCACGGCTCGTTGTCTGATCCAGGTGACCCCCGACGCGGAACGGACGATGAACACCTTTCTCGGCATCTCCGCCTTCCTCAGCCCGAACGACATCGACGACTCGCTCGTGGCATCGGCCGCGATCACCTACTGCGAGGGCTATCTCTGGGACATGGACATCGCCAAGGAGGCGATCCGCGGGGCGATGGCGGTGGCGGCCGAAGCCGGCCGCACGGTCTCGCTCACACTGTCCGACTCGTTCTGCGTGGACCGTCATCGTGACGAATGGCTCGAGCTGCTGGCGGACAAGGTCGATCTCGTCTTCGCGAACGAGGCCGAGATCTGCGCGCTGTTCGAGACCGAGGACTTCGATTCGGCGGCGGATCAGATCGCTCAGCTCGTCGAGGTGTCTGCGTTGACCCGTTCGGCGGCGGGGTCCGTGGTTGTCCGGGGCGACGAACGGATCGTCGTGGCCGCCGCGGCCGTCGATGCCGTCGTCGATGCGACGGGCGCTGGTGATCTCTACGCCTCGGGGTTCCTCCACGGTCTGGCCAACGGCGCCGACCTGGCGCGCTGCGCCGAACTGGGCGGCATCGCCGCCGGGGAGATCATCTCCCACATCGGGGCCCGACCCCACGTGGGTCTCGCGTCACTCGTCTGACGCCCGGCGCCAGCATCGACGTGAAGCAGAGGTGAAGCGGGGGTCAGACCCCAGTTGAAGCGCGCTTGACGGGGCGATAATAACCGTTATCATGATCGACGTGAACGCTGTGGCGCCTCCGGCTCCGATTGCTGTCGCTGTGCCGTCGACGCACGATCCGCTGACGGATCGGCTGCTCGCCGCGGCGGTGGATCTGTTCATCGAGAAGGGCTTCGACAAGGCCGGTGTCGCTGCGATCGCCCGCCGGGCCGGCGTCACCACGGGCGCGATCTACTCCCGCTGGACCGGGAAGCAGGAGATGATGCTCGACGCGATCGGGCTCGTCATGCACGAGCAGCTCGATCGGCTGCTCTCGGCCGGCACCACCAGCCTCACCGACGTGCTGAGCGCCCTCGGGGCCGAGCTCGTCGTCCGCTCCGACACGGCGGACATCCTGCTCGCCGAGGCGCTCGTGATCGCCCGTCGTGACCCCGAGTTCCACTCGATGCTGTCGCGTCGACTCCTCGAACAGGAGCAGCGCCTCGCCGAGGTGTTCGAAGCCGGCAAGCGCACCGGTGAGATCGACCCGGACCTCCCAACCGACGCGATCGTGGCGCTGTGCCACGCCATCGCCATCGGCTTCGCCATGTTCGGATCCATTGATCGGGAGCTGCCTGCTGCCGATGGGTGGAATGCCGTCATCGAGCGGCTGATCGTCGCCGCGCAACCGCAATGACCACACAAGATTCCCCGAAAGTGAACGAGGACAACTGATGGCCGTCACCGACGCCAATGACATCGACCGGATCATGGAGATCTCGCAGACGAACACCGATGCGTCCGAGCTCATCCATGCGGTGGAGGACAACGCCGACGCGATCTTCACCTGGGGCTACGACAAGGGCGAGCGGGCGAAGCTCGACAAGCTCTACGAGAAGGCCAAGACCTCCCAGTGGAACGGCCAGACCGATCTCGACTGGTCGATCGAGGTGGACCCCTACACCGCTCTCGATCTGAACCTCGAGCGCGCCCTGATGGGCGACTTCGACGACGATCCCTCCAGTCCCGTCCACAAGTGGGGCGACAAGGAGTGGGAGGAGTTCGGCCTCCAGTCGATCAAGTGGCGGCTCAGCCAGTTCATGCACGGCGAGCAGGGCGCCTTGCTGTGCACCGCGAAGATCGTCGAGACCGTGCCGTGGATCGATGCCAAGTACTACGCCGCCACGCAGGTGGTGGACGAGGCTCGCCACGTCGAGGTCTTCGCCAAGTATCTGGACGAGAAGCTCGACGGTGGCTACCCCGTGAACCCGCACCTCGGTCTGCTGCTCGACGACATCATCAACGACAGCCGCTGGGACATGACCTATCTCGGCATGCAGATCATGGTCGAGGGTCTGGCCCTGGCCGCGTTCGGTTTCATGCACGACGTCACGACGGAGCCGCTGCTCAAGAAGCTGCTCCGCTACGTCATGAGCGACGAGGCCCGGCACGTGGCCTTCGGCGTCCTCAGCCTCCAGGAGGTCTACGCCGAGATGGATGCGTCGGACATCCGTGAGCGCCAGGAGTTCGCCTTCGAGGCGGCGATGCGGATGCGTGACCGCTTCCTCCAGCAGGAGGTGTGGGAGCACATGGGCGTCGACACCCGCAAGATGGTGGAGTTGCTGCTCAACGCCCCCGAGGAGTCCAAGGTCTTCCAGCGGATGCTGTTCTCGAAGATCGTCCCGAACTGTCGCAAGCTCGGCCTGCTCGATGCGGGTGACGGCTGGCTGCGGGACCGCTTCACCGAGATCGGCGTGATCGAGTTCGAGCACTTCGAGGACACCGGCGCCGAGTTCCTCGACTACGACCTCGAGGACGGCTCCTACGGCGAGTCTGACGAGGCGGCTGCCGTCTCGTAGCCTCCCCGGCATGGGATACACCTGTTTCGAGATCGAGGAGACCGAGGGCGTCGCCCACGTGCGTCTCTCGCGCCCCGACGCCTACAACACGATGATTCCGGCGTTCTGGTCG
Organism: Acidimicrobiales bacterium; assembly: GCA_021604885.1. GTDB lineage: Bacteria > Actinomycetota > Acidimicrobiia > Acidimicrobiales > Aldehydirespiratoraceae > JAJRXC01. The sequence continues at coordinate 2,684 of BQJV01000081.1, read as the reverse complement.
GAGCTGCCAGAGATCGTGGACGAGCTGTCCGACGCCGGTCGGGTCCGCGCCGTCGTGCTGTCCTCGACCGGCAAGCACTTCTGCGCCGGGATGGATCTCGCGGTCTTCACCGGCGGGTCGGGCGACGGCGGCTCGGAGCGCCGGGAGCTCGGTCGCGAGCGGGCGGCGTTGCGGATCAACGTGCTGCATCTCCAGCGGGCGTTCACATCGTTCGAGGAGGCGCGGATGCCGGTGCTCGCCGCGATCCAGGGTGGCTGCATCGGCGGCGGCGTCGACATGGTCACGGCAGCCGACTGCCGGTACGCCACCGAGGACGCCTTCTTCTGTATCCAGGAGATCAACATCGGCATGACAGCCGACGTCGGAACCCTTCAACGGCTTCCCAAGCTGATTCCCGACGGCGTCGTCCGCGAGCTGGCCTACACGGGTCGGCGCATGCCGGCCGCCGAGGCGCTGCAGCACGGCCTGGTGAACCAGGTCTTCGCCGATCAGGACGCCATGCTGTCCGGCGTGCACGAGATCGCCGCCGAGATCGCGTCCAAGTCACCGTTGGCGATCCACGGCACGAAGGAGACGATCCTCTACACCCGTGACCACACGGTGGAGGACTCGCTGAAGTACATCGCCGCATGGCAGACCGGGATGTTCCAGCCCACCGACATGGCCGAGTCCTTCACCGCGAAGGCTGAGGGGCGCGACACCGACTTCGACGATCTCGGCTCGATCCGCCGCGGCCTCTGATCCGGGAGCGCAGACCGCAGGGCCCGGGCTTCAGTCCTCGAGCGGCGGTCCGAACGTCAGGTCGAGGTCGCCCAACTTGACCAGCGTCGACGCGATCCAGCCGCCGAGCGCGTTGAAGTCCTCGTCGAGCGCGGAGCCGTCCGCCAGTCCGCTCTCGTCGAGCTCGTAGACGCCCTCGTACGAGACCTCGATCGCGTACTCGGCCTCGTCCGGGTCGCCGCCGTAGATCGACTCGACGGTCGGTCCGCTCCGCGTGAGCTTCTCCCCGCCGACATCGGGGCTGGTGACCGGCAGGACGGCGAGCACCGCCCGGGGCTCGGGCGACGCCAGGAGGCGCTGGACGCGGTAGGTGATCTCGATGTCGATCCGGGGTGGCTCCGTCAGCTCCTCGTCGACGTACCAGCTGCGGTACGCCGTCTGCGACCAGGTCGGCCAGCTGCACCCCACGTCGGCCTGGACACGGGGCGGGAGCCCCTCGCCGGGCAGGCCGTAGCTGGTCGCCCAGGAGACATCGCCGAGCAGGACGTCGACCTGGAAGCGTTCCTCGAAGGCCTGCCGCTCGAGGCGGGAGAACTCGAACGCGTCTCGCAACGCCCCGATGGCGTCGGTGAAGACGTGGTCGAGCATGCGGGCAGACTAGTAGCCGGCGTCGACATCAACGGGCCCGAGCAGCTCGTCGCCCGCGATCCAGCGCCGCACGTTCGCCTCCACCCGCGTCGCGAGCAGGGGCAGGCCCATCTCCGGCGTGTTGCCGACATGGGGGGTGATCACGACATTGTCGAAGCCCCACAACGGATGTCCGTCGGGCAAGGGCTCCGGGTCGGTCACGTCGAGCACGGCGCCGCCGATCGTCCCGGCGTCCAGTGCGGCGAGCAGGTCGTCGTTCACCACATGCGGCCCACGTCCGACGTTCAGCAACCAGGCGTCGTCGGGCATCGCCGCGAGCAGTTCGGCATCGACGATCCCGGTCGTCTCCGGCGTCAGTGAGAGGCACACGATCACGGCGTCCGCGTCGGCGACGGCATCGAACCGGTCGGGGGTGCGAACCGTCCGCGCCGCGCCGGGCAGCGGCTTGCCGGAGCGGCGCACGACGGTCGTGGTGCAGCCCCAGGGTTCGGCCAGCCGGAGGAAGGCTTCGGCGAGTCCGCCGGCGCCGAGCAACGTGATCCTGGCACCGAGCAGGTTCCGGCCCTGCTGCTCGGGCCAACGCTCGGCTCGCACGTACGCCGGGATGTTGCGGAACGCGGTCAGGAGCGCGGCGAACATCCACTCCGCGCAGGCGTCGGCGTACACGCCCTTCCCACAGGTCCAGAGATGGTCGTGGTCCAGCTGATCGACCATCGTCTCGATGCCCGCGTAGGGGAGCTGGATCCAGGTGGCTCGTGGTGCCGCCTCGACGTGGCGACGGAGCTCGGCGCCGGCGGCCGGGTCGGCCCAGATGATCGCGTCGGCCTCGTCGAGGTCGACGACGGTGCCGCCGCCTGCTTCGACGGCGGCGACGAGCACGGCGTGCATGGCCGGTCGCGACGCAGGGACGACCGCGATCCGATCGCGTCCCATCAATCGACGCCGAATTGGCGGTCGCCCGCGTCCCCGAGTCCGGGCACGATGTAGCCGACCTCGTTCAGGTGACTGTCGATCGATGCGGTCACGTGGGTGTCGACGGTGCCGGAATCCCGAAGCGCCTCGATCCCCTCCGGTGCGGACAGCACGCACACCAGGATGATCCGACCGGCGTTGGCGTCACGAAGGGACCGGCAGGCATGGATCGCCGATCCCGCGGTCGCGAGCATCGGGTCGAGGACCATGACCGGCTGGCCCTGGAGGTCCTCGGGAACGGTGTTGAGATAGACGTCCGGTAGCAGTGTCTCCTCGTTGCGCTTCAGCCCGATGAAACCGGTCTGCGCAGTGGGGAGGACCTCGAGCGCGGCGTCGAGCATGCC
>BQJV01000080.1 GCA_021604885.1 Acidimicrobiales bacterium | reverse complement strand
GGAGATGCCGCACGACGATGCAGCACCCGTCACACCGAAGTCCCCCCCGAGCAGGCCATCGAGGGTCTGCGATGCGTCGCCCACACGGTGGGCCGCAGTCTCGGCGGTGTACGCCGTCATGTCGGTCGGTAGACCGACACCCATCGTCCAGCCGATGATCTCCGGCGTCGTGTTGCCCGTGTGGTCGGGGGCGGCGACGACATAGCCGTGACTGGCGAGATGCGTCGTGAGGTGGGTCGACTGACGCCGGTGCCCGCCGTATCCGTGGCTGAAGACGACCGTCGGGGCAACGCCGGCCGTGGCGTCGACGGCAGGGCGAGCGTCGCGGACTGCAGCCTGTGTCGTAGCGGGCGCGCCGAGCATGAGGCTGTAGCTGTCCTGCGTCGACGGGTCGAGGTCGGCGCCCGCGTGCGCGTCCGAAGCCGGGTACCAGACCTCGACGGGGATGGCTCGACCTTCTCGTTCGAGAGCGAACGTGCGCACACCGACCGGATGGGGGCCGCGGGAGAACGGGTCGTAGGACATATGCGACCGTCTAGCGCACATGCCTAGTGTGCGCACATGCCACAGAACCTGACGCCCGCGGAGGCCGAAGCCCTCACGACGTACGAGGCCTATGTCGCCCAGCGCGAGAAGATCCTCGCCGGCGACGCTCCATGGGACACACTGAGCGCGTTCTTCACCGACGACGCCGTGTTCATCGATCCGGCGTGGGGTCGCGTCGAGGGAATCGAGGCGATCCGCACGTTCCTCGAGGAGTCGATGGCGGGGCTCGGGGATTGGGAGTTCCCCGAGCAGTGGACCATGGTCGACGGCGATCGGGTGGTGACGATGTTCGACCAGCGCATCCCGGGAGCGGACGGTGAGACCTACACGCAGGCCGGGATCTCGGTTCTCCACTACGCAGGCGGCGGCAAGTTCTCCTACGAGATGGACCTGATGAACATGGCCCACATCAATGAGGACCTGAAGTCGGCGCAGTGGACACCGAAGGGTGACTTCAACATGCCGCCCCGGGCCCCGGTGCGCGACTACTCCCGGAACACCGCCACCTGATCGAGGGGCTTCCGCTCGAGGTCGGGTACCCGCACGCCCGGCAGCGGGTGACCCACGGGGAAGAGCACAAAGGGGCGCTCCGTTCCGGGCCGGTCGAGCACCCGTCGCAGGAACGCCATCGGGCTCGGCGTGTGGGGCAGCGTCGCGAGACCCATCTGGTGGATCGCGGTGACGAACAGGCCGGCGGCGATGCCGACGGACTCCTTGACGTAGTAGTGGGTCTTCTTGGAGCCGTCCTCGTGCTCGCCGAAGCGCTGTTCGAACAGCACGACCAGCCAGGGCGCGATCTCGAGGAACTCCTTGTGGTGGTCGGTGCCGAGCGGAGCGAGCGCGGCCTGCCACTCGGTGTTCATCCGGTTCTCGAGATAGTTGGTCCGTTCCTCTTCCTCCGCAGCGGCGCGGATCTCGGCCTTGAGCGCAGGGTCGGCGATCGCGACGAACGTCCACGGTTGCATGTGGGCGCCGGACGGCGCGGTCGATGCGCTGCGGATCGCCGTCTCGATCAGATCGCGGGGGACCGGCCGGTCGTCGAACATCCGGACACTGCGGCGGGCGTCCATGAGGTCGTGGAACTCCCGGGCACGGGCCCGCATCTCCTGGTCCGGCCGCGACGTCGTGCCGTAGGTCGTGAACGGGTGCGCTGCCGCGAGCTCGGGATCCGGATACGGGTGCTCGTACGTCGCCATCGGTATGACGCTAGGACACGCCGACCGGACGGAGAATCCCGACGCCTGTCACCCGCGAGCCGGCGTCGATCGTCTGTCTGGGTGAAGCCGGGTTTCGAACAGGAGTGGCGATGGCGAGGACCTCTTCGTGACCAAGATCGTGGTGACCGTGGTGTGTTCGCTCGGGGTGCTCGTCTCGCTCGGCGTGATCGTGACCGGTCGTGGCGTCGAGACGAACATTCGCTCGGACGACGGCGACCCGTGGCGCGTGCGGGCGCGCCGTGAGGTGAGCGCCGTGTGCGCGGCGATCGCCGCCGGAGCGATCGGCGGACTGCTCTCGATCGGGATGGGGAGCCGCCTGATGATGCGGGTCCTCGCCGCGACGTCGCCCGATGCGACCGGCAGACTCACCGATGCCGACGAGATCGTCGGTGAGGTCTCGGGCGGGGGAACCGGATTCCTCCTCGCGGCCGGCACCTTCATCGGGGTCGTCGGCGCGGTCGGCTACCTGGGCGTCCGCCGGCTCCTGCCGGCGCGGAGCCTGGTTGCCGGCCTGGTCGGGATGGGTATTGCCGGCGGCCTTCTGGCCCGCCCCAGTGCTCTCCTCGACCCGGACAACCGCGACTTCGCGATCCTCGAGCCGCGCTGGCTCGCAGTGATCCTCTGCGTCGTCGTGATCGCGATCGGTCCGCTGATGATCGCGGTCCTCGTCGATCGGTGGGCACCTCGATGGCCGACCCCTGGTCTGTCGCTGAGCGGTCTGGCCGGCCTCGCACCATTGGCGTTGCTCGCACTCATCCCACCCCTGTTGTTGGCGCTCGCCGTCATCGTCGCCGTGAGGACGATCCGGTTCCCGCGCCCTCCCTCACTCACGCGTCTGGGGCGCGTGCTCCTGTCGGCCGGTGGCGCGCTCGGTCTCGCGTGGATCGGGGCGAGCGGTGTCGCGATACTCGTCTGATCAGGTGCGCGTCAGGAGAGGGATGCGACGGCCCGGTCACGCAGCTCGTACTTGAGGACCTTGCCGCTGGCGTTGAGCGGGAACTCGTCGACGAACGTCACATGACGGGGCGCCTTGTAGTTGGCCATCTCGGCCTTGCACCACGCCTTGAGGGCGTCAGCCGCAGCGTCGTCTCGTGCCGCGCCCGGCGCGGGTACGACGAACGCGTAGCCGACCTCGCCGAGTCGCTCGTCGGGCACCCCGACCACGGCGACCTGGCCGACATCGGCGTGGGTCATCATGAGGTTCTCGATCTCGGCGGGGTAGGCGTTGAACCCACCGTTGATGAACATGTCCTTGACGCGGTCGGTGATGTCGATGTTGCCGCCGTCGTCCATCACACCGATATCCCCCGTGTGGAGCCAGCCGTCGGGATCGATCGTCTCGGCTGTCTTCGCCGGGTCGTTCAGGTAGCCCTTCATGACGTTGTAGCCGCGAATGACGATCTCCCCCGGCTCACCGCGGGCGACCTCGGTGCCCGCCGAATCCACGATCCGCACCTCGACGCCCTCGACCGCGCGACCGCTGGTCTTGGCGATGATCTCCGGGGGGTCGTCGTGGCGACACATGGTGGCCATGCCCGATGACTCGGTGAGTCCGTAGCCCGTCACGACCTTCTCGAAGCCGAGCCGCTCGTACATCTGCACGATCATCTCGACGGGGATCGCCGCCGCGCCGGTGACCGCCAGCCGCAGTGAGCTCATGTCGTACTGGTCGAGGTCCTCGGTGTTGAGGATCGTCTGGTAGATCGCGGGCGGGCCTGGGAGCATCGAGATGCGCTCCTCCGGTATGCGCTTCATCACGGACGGCACGTCGAAGACCGGATGGGGAATGATCGTCGACCCCGTCATGAGGCAGGCGAGGATCCCGGCGTTCAGCCCGAACGAGTGGAAGAACGGATTGATGATCAAGTAGCGGTCCTGGTCCATCCCGATGACCGAGGACCAGGCCAGGTAGGCGCGGCAGATCGCCGAGTGGACGAGCATGGCGCCCTTCGGGTCTCCCGTGGTGCCCGACGTGAACATGATGTGGCACAAATCGTCGCCGGTCACGGTGGCAGTGCGAGCGGCGCGGTCGCCGTCGGTGACGGAGTCGGCGCGGGCGATGAAGTCGGCGAACGACGTGGCGTCCGCCGGACAGGACCCGCGCATGACGACGATCTCCTCGAGCGAGGACGCGGTGTCACCTGCGTCTCGCAGCGCAGCCACATAGTCCGTGTCGAGGAAGTCCGTGACGGTGAAGAGCATGCGGGCGCCGCTGTTCGCCAGCACGTAGTTCGCCTCGCGGCCCTTGAACCGGGTGTTGATCGGTACGACCACACCACCGGCGACGTGCACCCCGAGCGCGGCGACAGCCCACTCCCAGATGTTGGGCGCCCATACCGCGACCCGGTCGCCGGCTTCGATGCCGCTGGCCATGAGCGCACGGGCTCCGCGGTGGATCTCGTCACGGAACTCGGCGAACGTCCAGCGAACGTCGCCGTCGACCATCGCCTCGTTGCCGGCGAATCGGGTCGCAGCGTCGTCGATCAGCTCGGGGATCGTGGCCCAGGGTGCGCTACTCATCATCTGCGAATCTAGCCCCGCAGGTCGCTCGGCCCCGAAGCCGCGAGGAGCAGCAGCTTGCCGGTCGTTTCGCGGCTCTCGAGGGCCCGGTGGACCTCGGCGGCATCGGCCAGCGGCGCCCGCATCCCGATGTGGATGTCGAGGGCTCCGTCGCGCACCCAGTCGATGATCTCGCTCCAGCGTTGATCGCGCTCGGCGGGGTCGGCGATGAAGTCGAAGAGCTTCGGTCGAGTGAGGATCAGCGACTTCGGCATGAGGGTGAGGGGCGTGATCGGCTCCACCGGGCCCGACGCATTACCGAAGGTCGCCATGGTCCCGCGTGTTCGCAGCACGGCGATGCCCGCATCGAACGTCGCGGCACCGACGCCGTCGTAGACGACGTCGATGGCGTTGGGGCCCACGATCGATTCGACCGCGCGGACGAGATCGTCCGTTGGTGCGTGCTCCCGATAGTCGATGACATGGTCTACGCCGGCCGATCGAGCGAGCTCCGCCTTCGCTTCCGAGCCGACGGTGGCGATGACCTTTGCGCCCCGGAGCTTCGCCATCTGGACGATCAGCCGCCCGGTGCCGCCAGCGGCGGCGTGGACCAGACAGGTGTCGGCCGGGCCGAGCGGGTACACGGTGTCGATGAGGTAGTGCGCCGTCAGGCCCTGGAGCGGCAGCGCTGCGGCGACATCGAGATCGATGCCGTCGGGAACCCGAAACGCCGATGCCGACGGGATGACCGTGTGTGTCGCGTAGGACCGGCCACCGCCGACCCAGGCCACCCGGTCGCCCACCGCGAGGGTTGTCTCATCGGCTGCTCCACCGGCCGCGAGGACCGTGCCGGCCCCCTCGCTGCCCGGCGTGAACGGCAGCGCAACCGGATACAGCCCGGAGCGGTTGTAGGTGTCGATGAAGTTGACCCCGGCGGCGTGGACCTCGACGAGGAGTTCACCGGCGGCGGGTGCGCCGATCTCGACGTCGCGCAGCGACATCACATCGGGTCCACCGGTCTCGTCGAGCACGATGGCGGAGGCGGCGGTCGGACTCGGGCTGGCCATGAATGGAGTGTGTCAGGAATCGCCCCGCGCTGACGGCCGTCGTCATCGCCCGGTGAAATCCGGCTCCCGCTTGTCTCGCGCGGCCCGGCTCCACTCGGCGAAATCGGCCGAACGACTCGAGAGCTCGATCGCGGTCGCCTCGTCCGCGAGATGCCGGTCGAGGTCGGCGGTCAGCGAGCGGTGCACGAGGGACTTGGCGAGTCCGACGGCGACCGTGGCGCTCGCCGCGAGCCGTTCGACCAGCGCGTCGGCGGCCGCGTCGATCTCGCCGACGGGAACGCTGGCGTGCACCATGCCCCACCCGGCAGCCGTCGCCCCGTCGACCATGGTGCCGAGCAGGAGCATGTCCTTCGCGCGAGCGACCCCGACGAGTCGGGGGAGGAGCCACGAGCTGCCGCTGTCGGGGGTGAAGCCCGAGCGCACGAACGGGGCGGAGAGCCGGGCATCGTCGGCCACGACGGCGAAGTCGGCGGCCAGTGTCATGGCGAGGCCGAGGCCCATCGCCGTGCCGCGAACAGACGCGACGATCGGGGTCTGCGTCTCGAGCATCGTCGGAATCAATTCGTTCACCTGCCAGCGCATGCGCCGCTGCGTCTCGCCGGTACGGACCGGGCCGTCGGGCTTCGCCCGGCCCGCGAGATCGAAACCCGAGCAGAAGTGGTCGCCGCGGCCGCCGAGGCGGATGACCCGCACCGCGTCGTCGGATCCTCCGGCCTCGATCGCGCCGATGAGGGCCTGGACGATGTCGTCGGTCACGGCATTGCGCCGGTCCGGTCGGTCGATCGTCAACTCGAGCACGCCGCGATCGTCATGGACGGCGACGTCCAGGCCGTCGACGTCGGTCGGGTACGTCTTTCCGGGGTGTGCGCTCATCGTCCGTGACGCTAGTTGCTTGCGCCGGTACGCCTGCTAGAGATGGGCGCATGGAGCTGTGGGAACTCGAGGCCAGAGAGTCGATCCGTGATCTCGTGGCGCGCTACAACGCGAACGGCGATTCCGGCCGGTTCGCCGAGGTGCTGGAACTCTTCACCGCCGACGCCGCCATGCACATTCCGTCCGGTTCGCACCGCGGTCGCGACGAGATCGAGGGCATGTTCACGAACGCGGCGGCGAAGACCGGGGACGACGCTGGTGCGGCCGCCGCGTTCATCCGGCACTTCACGGCCACGCTCCAGATCGACCTGCGCGACGAGGACACGGCGACGAGTCGCTGCTACTACCAGGTGCTGACCGACCGTGGTCTCGACCACTGGGGCCGCTACATCGACCGCTATCGCCGCGAAGACGGTCGCTGGCGGTTCGCGGAGCGCAAGGTGACCGTCGACGGCCGCGTGCCCGGCGGTTGGGGAGACCAGGGCTAGCGTCGATCGGCGATGAGCGAAGACATTCCCGCCCGTATCCGACCTCGCCGGCCGATCACCGGCATGTCGGCGGTACTGCTGCCCCACACACCCGAGGGCGAGATCGACTGGGCCGCGACCGAGGCGCACATCGCGCGTACGCATGAGGTCGGCCTGTTGCCCGGCGTCAACATGGACACGGGCTACGTCCAACTGCTCGACCGGGACCAGAAGCTGCGGGTCCTCGACCTCGCGGCCGAGGTCACCGGCGGTTCGTTCGTTGCCGGCGCCTTCGTGGCCGACGCCGACGGCGATCCGCTCGACCACGCGGCCTACGTCGAGGCGGCCACGGAGATCGCCTCGCGGGGCGGGATGCCCGTGATCTTCCCGAGTCATGGGCTGAACGGTGGCACCGAGGACGATTGGATCGCCGCGCTCACGGCGATCGGGGCGGAGCTCGACCGGTTCCTCGGGTTCGAACTCGGTTCGATGTTCGTGCCGTACGGACGGATCTTCTCCCTCGACACCTACCGCGGCCTGCTCGACATCCCGCAGTGCGTCGGGGCGAAGCATTCGTCACTGAGCAGGCAGCTCGAATGGGACCGGCTCGCGTTGCGCGACGAGGTGCGACCGGACTTCATGGTGCTCACCGGCAACGACCTCGGGATCGACATGGTGATGTACGGGTCGGACTATCTGCTCGGCCTGTCCACCTTCGCGCCCGACCTCTTCGCCGAACGCGATCGCATGTGGGCCGAGGGCGACCCGGCCTTCTACGAGCTGAACGACATGCTCCAGTACCTCGGGCACTTCACGTTCCGCCCACCGGTCCCGGGGTATCGCCACAACGCCGCGACCTTCCTCGAGCTCCGGGGTTGGGCCGTATCGGACAACGTGCCGGCGGGCGCGCCGAGGCGCCCGGACGCAGACCGCGAGGTGCTGCGCGACATCGGGGCGCGGCTCGGCGTGGTCGAGCCGCCGAGCTAGTAGCCGAACGCGTCCGTGACGGGCGTGGCGTCGCCGAGACCCGAACCGACCATGAGGTCGTTCATCGCCTTCGGGAGCAGGTCCGCCATCTCCCAGAGGTCAGGGACAAGCTCGGGGTCGGCGGACAGCCCGATGTCGATGCGATCGATGTAGCTGAGCACGGTGACGTTCAGCCCCATGCCCTCCATGATCACCGACCCGGGGAACATGCCCGTGACCTCGGAGCCCGCGAAGTAGAGCGGGAACGGCGGGCCCGGCACGTTCGAGACGACTGCGTTCATCGCGGTCGGGATCGCGGCGACCGCGCCCGTACGGTGCAGCGCCGAGACGGCGAGGTTGAGCATGAGTGGTGGCGCGGTCTCGCCCAGGGATTGGATGCTGCGAGCCCGCATCGCCTCGGTCATCTCCTTGGACGACTGGCTGTTCGCATGGATCTTGACGAGCCGTTCGACCGGGTCCTCGACCTCCGTCGGCAGGGTGACCGACATGTTCGCGATCTTGTTGTCGAGTGCCTTGTCGTCCTTGGCGCGGGTCGACACCGGCACACCGACGACGAGACTCTCGTCGGGCAGCGCGTCTCTCTCCAGGAGATAGTCGCGGAACGCGCTCGCGACGAGGGCGAGCACCACATCGTTGATCTTCACCCCGTGCTCGGCGCGGATCGCCTTTGCGTCATCGAGCGAGACGGAGGCGAACGCCACGTTGCGGCGTGGGCCGATCTTGTCGTTCCATGGCGTCTTCGGGACACCGATCATCTTCGGCGGGTTCTCGCTCTTGCGCTGATAGTCGAGCATCGCAAGACCGCGGTTGGCGGCCTCGCCGATGTAGCGGGCGATGCGGAACGGGGTGCGGGCGTTCGGGATGATGCTGCGCAGGATCAGCTCTTGATCCGTCGGGGTCGGGCCGGCGGTTTCGATGTCATCGGGGACGGGCGGACTCTCGGCGTCGGGGCTGAGATCCGAGATCACCGTGGCGAGGCTGGCGCCGGCCATGCCATCCAGCAGCGCGTGATGGAACTTCAGCACGAAGGCGACGCGGCCGTTGTCGAGCCCGTCGATGTACCAGAACTCCCACAACGGGATCTTGCGGTTGAGCTGGGTCGACATTATCTGGCCGAGGAGGCCGGCGACCTCTTCGCGGCCGCCCGGTTGGGGCACGCCGACACGACGGACATGGCGCCGGATGTCGAAGCGGTCGTCCTCGATCCATCCGGGCCGGTCGAGCCCGAAGGGAACGTGCTTGAGCCGCCACCGGAACTTGGGCGCCAGGTCGAGCCGCTCCTCGAGGCGTTCGACGGCCTTGTCGAAGGTCAGCGGCTCCCCGTCGCCAGGCTTGAGGACGGTCATCCCAGCGATGTGCTGGTGCCAGTCGCGGGTTTCCAACGAGAGGAAGATCTGGTCACTACCGGAGAGGCGCTTCATTGGTCCTGTGTGTCTCTGTTCTTTGCGGGGTTCGCTGGTCGGGTCTTGCGAGAACTTGGTTGCATGCAGCACGCAACGACTTGGTGAGCATAGGGTCGAGGACACGGACCAGCTACCGTCGATCGCATGGGATCACCGACAACCGCCGCTCGACACGACCCGGCGATCCGGTTGCCGCGCGGCCTCGACGACGGGTTGATGGTGGACGTGATCGATCCGACGCCGAATCGCGGCCCGATCCCCGTCCGCGCGCCCCGGTCGAAGGTTCAGACCTTTGCGAGTGCGGCGCGTCGGGCCCAGGTCCGCACCGGCCGGTTCGGATTCAACGCCGCGCTGCATCAGCGCGCCCGCCGCTTTGCCCGTCACGATCTCGCAGCTCCCCGGTGGAACCCGCTGCGGACGGCCCACGCGGCCCTCGACGAACTCGTGATGGTCTATTTCGAGATGTTCGCCGAGCCGATGCCGGCGGACGTCTTCCTGCGGGTCGAACAGGAGATCGACGGCCTCAACACACTGTGGGACGAGCTCGGTGTCGCGGCCGATCCGTCGTCGCTCCACGCCACTCCGACGGCGCCGGGGATCGTGTCGGACGAGGCCGGCACGTTCGGTGGCGTCGACGGTCGCGAGCTCCGTTTCGTCAGCGAGTGGGAGCCCCACGCCGATGCGCCGGGCCGCGCCGCCTGGCTCGATGCGCCGAACAACCACGAGGCGGTCATGCGCGTGTTCACCCATGGCGACGGCCCCCGCCCGTGGGTCGTCGTCATCCACGGTGCCGACATGGGACGGTCATGGGACGCCCGCATGCTGCGGGTCGAGCAGATGTCCCGGGAACTCGGGGTCAACATTGCGATGCCGGTGCTGCCGATGCACGGGCCCCGCGGCGACGGCTCGCGGACTCGAGCCAGCTTCCCGAGCGACGACCATGTCGCCAACATCCACGGTCTCAGCCATGCCCTGTGGGACGTCCGCCGCACGGTCGCCTGGGTGCGCGAACAGAACCCGACGGCCATCGGCGTCTTCGGCTTCTCCCTCGGCGGATGCATGGGGAGTCTGCTCGCCTGCACCGAAACGGACCTCGACGCGGTCGTCATGGGATGTCCCGCCGCGGACATCGTGGATCTGGTGCGGGCCAACACGCGTCCTGAGCTGCGCAACCAGC
>BQJV01000079.1 GCA_021604885.1 Acidimicrobiales bacterium | reverse complement strand
GCCGATCAGCTGCTGGTGCTCGCCCGCACCGGCGACGCCGACACCGATGTCGATCTCTTCCTCGTGCCCACCGACACCGCCGGGGTGACGCTCGACCAGCGGATGTCGATCGCGTCGGACACCCAGTTCCGCGTCGAGTTCGCTGACGTCCGGATCCCGGTGTCCAACCGCCTCGGCGATGCCGGGACCGGCTGGGCCACATGGGACGAGGTCATGCTCGAGGCCGTCATCCTGGCCTCCGCGCAGGCGATGGGCGGCGCGGACTACGCGCTCGACATCACCGCCGAGTACAGCAAGGACCGCGAGCAGTTCGACAAGGCGCTGGCCGAGTTCCAGGCCATCTCGCACTATCTCGCCGACGCCCGCACCGAGCTCGACGGCGGCAAGATCCTCGTCTACGAAGCCGCCTGGGCCCACAGCCAGGGCCACGACCTCGCCCGCCTCTCGCCGATGGCGAAGCTGTTCACGGGGAAGGTCTACCGGGACATCACGGCCATGGCCCAGCAGGTCTTCGGCGGCGTCGGCTTCACGCTGGACTACGACATCCAGCTGTATTTCCGCCGGGCCAAGCAGCTCCAGCTCAGCTGGTGGGACAGCGCCACGTGCGAAGAGCGCATCGCCGACCAGGTATTCGCCTGAGCCGGCGCTGCGGTTGCGGCGTCAGCCGGGGCTGACGTCTTCGCCCACACCCAGCGGCCAGGCCGCGGTCGCCGCCGCGCCTCCGAGGACGCGGGCGGCCTGGACGGCGGCGCCGGTCGCGACAGTCTCGTCGTCGCCCGGCACCCGAATCGGCGCGCCGTGCAGGTCGGCGACGACCGCCCGGTAGGCCGCGCTGCGGGCACCACCACCGATGAGATGGAGCGTGCCGTCGACGGATGCCCCGGCCGCGCGGAGCGCGTCGAGGCCGTGGAGCAGGCCCCGCACGACGCCCTCGTGGGCGGCGCGAGCGAGATCAGCCGGGGTCGTCGAGTTGCGGAGTCCGGCGAACGTGCCCGTGGCGTCCGGGAGGTTGGGCGTGCGCTCGCCGTCGAAGTACGGCGTGAGGACGACGCCGTCGGCCCCGGCGGGCGCGCCGAGGGCGAGGTCCGCGAAAGCGGCCCGATCATGGCCGAGCCAGGCGGCGACCGTGTCGGTCACCTTGGTGGCGTTGAGGGTGCACACCAGCGGGAGGTAGCCGCCGGCTGCGTCGCAGAAGCCCGCCACGGCGCCGGTCGGATCGGCGGTCGGCGTGGGTGACACGGCGTAGACGGTGCCGGAGGTGCCCAGCGACATCGCCACGTCGCCCGGCGCGAGCCCGAGCCCGAGCGCGGCGGCCATGTTGTCGCCCGTGCCCGGGCCAACGGGCGTCCCCGCGGGGACGCCGAGCTCCGCGGCCGCCGCGTCGGTCACGGTGCCCACGGTCTCCCATGGGCCGGCGATCCGCGGCAGTAGCTCGGCCCAGTCGGGGCGGCCACCGAGCAGCCCCAGCAGATCGTCGCGGTAGGAGCCGGAGGCACGGTCGAACCACCCGCCGCCGGACGCATCGCCGCGGTCGGTGACGTGCTCACCGGTCAGCCGCAGGGTCAGGTAGTCGTGGGGCAGCATCACCCGCGCGATTCGCCCGACGAGTGCCGGCTCGGTGGCGATCAGCCAGGCGAGCTTCGTGATCGTGAACGACGCGACCGGCACGGAGCCGCACGCGTCCGCCCAGGCCTCGGCGCCGAGCGCCTCCACGAGCGCCGCCGCCTGTGGCGCGGACTCGGTGTCGTTCCACAGCTTGGCCGGCCGCAACGGCTCGTCGTCGGCGTCGAGCACGACGAGGCCGTGTTGCTGCCCGGCGACGGCGATCGCCACGACATCGTTGCGATGGTCGCCGCAGGCGGCGAACGCCTCCGCCATCGCCGCCCACCACGCGCGCGGGTCCTGCTCGGACCGAGGCGGCTCTGCGGCCGGGTGGGCTGCCCTTCCCGATGCCACGAGCGCACCCGAGTCCAGATCGCGCAGCTCGACCTTCGTCGACTGGGTGGACGAGTCGACCCCGGCGACCAGGGGCATCAACGCACCCGTTCGATGTAGCGGTTCACCAGCGTCTCGAGCGCCTCCTGGGCACCGGACACCGGCGCCGGGTCGAGGTCCTCCGCCGTCACCCGGTCGCGCAGATCATCGAGCGAGCGTTCGCCCCGCATGATCGCCTGGCCCTCCGCACCGGACCATCCGGCGTAGCGGTCGTCCCGCAGCGATTCGAGCGCCCGGTCCTCCCACATCGCATGGGCAACGAGAAAGGCGCGGGCCAGCGTGTCGATGCCGCCGATGTGGCCGTGGAACAGATCCGTCCGATCGATCGACATGCGCCGCAGCTTGGTGTCGAACATGAAACCGCCAGTCTCGAACCCGCCTCCGCGGATGATCTCGTAGACCGCCGGAGCCATCGAGTCGACGGAGTTGGGGAACTGGTCCGTGTCCCAGCCGAGCCGGTCGTCGCCCCGGTTGGCGTCGACCGAACCGAAGATCCCAAGGCCCACCGCGGTGGCAATCTCGTGGGCGAAGTCGTGACCGGAGAGCGTGGCGTGGTTCACCTCGATGTTGACCTTCACCTCGTCGACCAGGTCGTGGCGCTCGAGGAAGCCGTAGATGGTGGCCGAGTCGTAGTCGTACTGGTGCTTGGTCGGCTCCTGCGGCTTGGGCTCGATGAGGAGCGTCCCCTCGAAGCCGATCGTGTGCTTGTGCTCCACGACCATGTGGATGAAGCGGCCGAGCTGGTCGAGCTCGCGGGACATGTCGGTGTTGAGGAGCGTCTCGTAGCCCTCACGCCCACCCCACATCACATAGTTCGCACCGCCGAGCTTGTGGGTGACGTCGAGACAGTTCGCCACCTGGGCCGCGGCGCGGGCGAACACCTCGGGATCGGGGTTCGTCGCCGCGCCCGCCATGTAGCGGGGGTGGTGGAACAGCCGAGCGGTGCCCCACAACAGCTTGATGCCGGTGCGCTCCATGTGGCCGAGTGCTTCGTCGGTGAGCGCATCGAGGGCCGCCCGTTCCTCGGCGAACGACCCGCCGTACGGCGCCATGTCGTGATCATGGAACGAGAAGAAGGGCACCCCGAGCTTCTCGACGAACTCGAAGGCGGCAGCCATCTTCGTCCGCGCTGCCGCCATCGGATCGAGCGACGGGTCGAGCCAGGGCCGGTCGAACGTGCCGTCACCGAACACATCGTTGCCCGGCCAGTTGAACGAGTGCCAATAGCAGACGGCGAGGCGGAGGTGCTCCGCGAGCGTCTTGTCGCCGACCACGCGATCCCGGTCGTACCAGCGAAAGGCGAGCGGGTTGTCGCTGTCCGGCCCCTCGAACGGGATCGGCTCGGGCACCGCGGTGAAGAAGTCGGCCATGGCGCAGAACCTACCGATCACGGCGGGACAGGACCGGAGCTGACGAGAAAACAACTGTCGGTTACGGTGACAGAAGTTTCCACCGGAGGTTCCCGTGACGCCACCGCTCAAGATCATCGGCGCCTACGCGTCGCCCTACTCGCGCAAGATGCGCGCGGCGCTGCGCTACCGGCGCATCCCCTTCGAGTGGGTCCCGCAGAACTCGGCCGCCGCGGCAGCGCTGCCCCGGCCGACGGTCCCGGTGATCCCGGTCCTCGCCTTCCCCGACGACGACGGCGCCTACACGGAGGTCATGACCGACTCGAGTCCACAGATCATGCGCCTCGAGGGCATGCATTCGGACCGCTCGTTGGTGCCGACCGATCCCGTCGTCGCGTTCATCGACTATCTCCTCGAGGACTTCGCCGACGAGTGGGTTACGAAGATGATGTACCACTACCGCTGGTACTACGACGGCGCCATCGACAAGGCCGGCAAGATGCTGCCGCTGCAGGCCGACGTCACGCTCGCCGACGACGCGTGGGATGCGGGCAACGCATACATCACGAACCGCCAGATCGAGCGGCGCGCGCTCGTCGGCTCGACCGAGGAGAACCGACCGGCGATCGAGGACAGCTATGTGCGACTCCTCGGGCTCCTCGACGCCCACCTCCACGAGCACGACTTCCTCTTCGGCATCCGCCCGAGCCGCGCCGACATGGGGCTGCACGGTCAGCTCACCCAGTTGACGTGGTGGGACCCGGAGGCGGTAGCGGTGGCTGTGGAATCGAGCGCCCGCACCTGTGTCTGGGTGGACCGCAACGACGACCTGTCGTGGTGGCCGGTCGACGGCGACACCGGCTGGCTCGGCCGTGACGCCATCCCGGCGACCACCCGGGCCCTGCTCGACGAGGCCGGCCGCACCTACGCGCCGTTCATGCTCGCCAACGCCGCCGCGTTCGAGGGTGACGACGAGATGATGTCGTGCACGATCGACGGCAACCCGTATTCGCAGGCCCGCTTCAAGTACCAGCGCAAATGCCTCCAGTGGCTCCGCGACGAACACGCCGCCCTCGACGACGGGGACCGCGCCGCCGTCGACACGCTCCTCGCCGGCACCGGCTGCGAGGTCCTCTTCGCATGACCGAGGCGGTGACGCTGTGGGGCCACTGGACGTGCCCCTTCGTCAACCGGGTCGACTTCGCGCTCGCCGAGCGGGGCATCGGCCACGACCTCGTCTCCGTTCCGCCCTCGGCAGTGCGACCGGCCGACTTCATCCTCCCGGAGGAGTTCGTCGCCCACTCGCCACGCCTCGAGGTGCCGATGATCCGCATCGGCGAGGAGTTCCGGGTCGACTCGATCCCGCTGCTCTACTGGCTCGAGGACCGCGTGCGAGCCGCTCCCCTGCTCCCGGAGGACGGTGACCCGGTCCGCGCCCGGGTCGAACGCCTCGACGCAACGCTGATGCGCGCCATGGGCGGCATCGCATACGGCACCGACGGCGCGACGATCGTCCGCGCCGCCCAGCGCCTCGCCGACGCGTTCGCCGAGATGGACGCGTGGCTCGGTGATCACGCCTGGCTCGCCGGTGCCGGACCGACGCTCGTCGAGGCCATCGCCGTCCCCGTCTATCTTCGCCTGCCCGGCCTGGTGGCCCTCGGCTACGACCGGCCGATCCCGGATCGGGTCGCCGAGCACCGCGCCCGCACGCTGGATCGCCCGGGCGGACGCCATGTCGCGTGGTCGCCCGAGCAGGCCGACGAGTACCTGGGTCGCCACCGGGCGTTCCGCCGCCGCAACGCCTGAATCGGCGCGATTGATCACTTGCTCAAGAAACTCCTTGACGCGCGCCCTCTCCATAGTTGATCATGTGCTCAAGTTCATTTGATCACTCGCTTAACTAACGGAAAGAACCCCCATGGACCTCACCACCAGCTACTTCATCTACGCCATCGCCGCCATCGGTCTCACCGGCGTGCTCGCCCGCACCCTTTTCCGCAACGGCAAGGTGTTCCTGCGGGACGTGTTCGACGACAACGAGGGCATGGCCGAGGCGGTCAACCATCTACTCGTCGTCGGTTTCTACATGCTCAACCTCGGCTACGCCTTCCTGATCTTCCGCACAGAGGAGACAGCCACCAGCGTGGAGGCGGCGGAGAACCTCATCACCAAGCTCGGCGTGTTGCTGCTGAGCCTCGGCATCATCCACTTCGTGAACATCGCGGTGTTCTGGCGTCTCCGCCGGCGCAACGAAGCCGTCTTCGAGCTCCCGCCCATCGCCGCCACGTCCTACGTCGCCCCGCCCCCGCCGCCGCCGGCCCCGGGCACCGCGGTCGCAACGGCCTGAGATGGACGCCCCCACCCTCTCTCCCACCGCTTCCGGTCGCTGGGCGGACGCCCGCCTGACCGTCGTCTACGACGAGACGTGCGAGCTCTGCCGCCGCTGTCGCCACTGGCTCTCCATGCAGCAGACCCACGTGCCGATCGAGTTCCTCGCCGCTGGCTCACCGGCGGCGAGGGAACGCTACGAGGATCTCGATTGGTACAAGGTCGAGCTCATGGTGGTCGCCGACGACGGACGGGCGTGGGTCGGCCCCGCCGCCTTCCTCATGTGCATGTGGGCGACCCGGCGCTACCGGCGCCTCGCCCACCGCTTCCGGTCACCCGCCCTCGCACCGATGGTCGAGTCGTTCTTCCACTCGGTGTCCTCCAACCGCTCGCTGGTGTCGGGCATGCTCTCCGAACACCGCTGCGACGGCGACAATTGCGCACCGGTCGTGTCATGAGCGCTGCCGCCGACGCCAGGGAGGTCACCATGGCCGAGAAACGCCGATCCTCGACCGCCGGCGACGAGACCCGTGCCCGGATCCTCGAGGCCACGCTGACCACGCTCAAGGAGGACGGCATCGTCGGGGCCAGCGCCCGTGCGATCGCCCGTCGCGGCGACTTCAACCAGGCGCTGATCTTCTACCACTTCGGTTCGGTCGACGACGCGATCGTGGCCGCGGTCAACATGATGAGCGTGCGCCGCCTGGAGAACCATCGCGACCGGCTCGAAGGCGCGGCCACGCTGCGCGAGTTGGTCGACGTCGCCCGGGCCTTGCACCACGACGACACGGCGAACGACAACATGACCGTGCTCACCCAGGCGTTCGCCGGCGCGGCCGGTGATCCGGTGATGGGCCCGAAGCTCTACGCGGCCCTGTCGGAGTGGAGCGACATGGTTACGGCCTCCATCCGCCGGGTCCTCGGCGACTCCCCCATCGCGAATCTCGCCCCGGCCGAGCAGATCGGCCAGGGCATCAGCGCGCTCTTCCTCGGCATCGAGCTGCTCGCGGATCTCGACGCCGACAACGCCGGCATCGACGCCCTCTTCGACACGCTGATGGCCGCCGCCTCGATGGTCGAACTCCTCATCGCTGGTGGCCTCACCCCTCCGGCGGAGAAAAGTTGAAGCGGGGGTCTGACCCCTGCTTCAACTTCCGCCGACTGACCGGGCTCAGTCTTCGATCACGACGGTGTCGGAGGAGGAGCGGCCGAAGACCTCGGGGGCGTAGATCTCCTCGGCGCGGGTCGGGGGCACGACGAACGTGCCGGGGGTGGTCGCCCGGGTCACGTAGGAGTACTCGTGGGTGCCGGCCCACAGCCAGGCGGAGAACGCTTCGGCCCGGTCGTCACGCAGGTTCTGGTGATCGAACCAGGTCCGTCGCCACCAGAACCATCCGTCGCCGAACGAGTCGACGTCCGGGTCCTCGTGCTCCTCCGGCTCCTCGAAGGTCACCGCGAGCGCCGGGTTCTCCGCTTCGAGCCCGGCCGGGAGCGGGTCGATGAGCGCCATGTTGGTGCGGCGGGCGTCGTTCACCATCGTGAGCCGCACCCGCACCTGCGCACCGGCCGCGATGTGCCAGACACCGTCGGCGTCCTGCCACACATCACCCTCGTCGTCGACGGCCTCGTAGGTCCGTTCGACGACGAAGCCACGGTCGAGCGGCTCGAGATCGAAGTCGGCCGGGGCGTAGCGCAGCCCGAGCCGGTAGTAGAGGCGACCGTCGCCGTCCTTGCTGACAACGAGATCCGTGTCGCCCGCGCCGACGACGTCGGCCATGGGCACCATCGTCTCCTGGGTGTCCACGCTGCGTCCCTCGAAGTCGTGCTCGGCGGCGTAGAGGTCACCGAGCCACACGCGAGCCACGAAGTCCGGGGTCACGGCCTCGAACGTGTCGAAGTAGCGATTGAGGGCCACGAGGATGAAGGCGTTCTCCTGGGCGTTGTTCCACCTTCCCTTGCGCTGGTTGCCGATGAGACCCTGCACGACCTTCGGGATCAGGTCGCTGTCCGGGTCCATGGTGATCAGGGCGTCGAGGAGGATGCCGTCGGTTCGGCGATCGCTGTGGAGGAGCAGGTGAGCGTCCTCGCTGTAGCCGGTGGCGAACGTCGCCGCGGCGGGTGTCTCGACGGCCCGGTTCCGGACGGTGCGGGCGATCTCCGCCTGGATCGAGTCGTCGCCGACGATCGGCCACAGCCAGCCGAGGGCGTCCAGGCCGAAGTCGAGGCCGTGGCGATCCCAGATCGCGACCGCCTTGGTGTCGTCCACGTCTCCGTCGAGGCCACGCACGAAGAGTGAGTAGGCCACGAGCGTGTCGCGGCTCTGCTGACTCCATTCCGCGGGGATGAACTGCTCGATGTTGCGCAACGCCCAGCGGCCGTCCGTGAGCATCTGCTGTGGCACGGCGTAGCCGTTGTCCGCCGCCTCGAAGAGGGCATGCATCACATGAACGGTGCGATACGGCGACGTCTGGTCGTCGAGCCGCCACGTGCCCCACGCCCCTTGGCGGTTCTGGAGCGCGTCGAGAGCCGCGATGTCGTTCGCCACCGTCGTGTCGAACTCGGCCGGGGTCGGGAGACCGTCGGCCTCGAACGCTTCCAGCACATCGCGCAGGGCGGCGATCGCGAGCACACGCGAGGCGTGGGCGTCCGCACTGCGGTACTCGTAGTCGGCCAGGTAGAGCACAGCGTCGGTCAACGCCTGCACCGCCGTGGACGATGTGTTGACCTCGAGGCCACCGAACTCCTCGATGACGCCTTCGGGCGCGAGGATCGGCTGGATGATGGCGCCGTCGTCGACCGTGCCGTAGGTCGCGAACGCCTCGGCCGTCGCCGGGGTGTACACCGGGAGAGACACCGACGCCGCGTCGGCGTGGGCGGCGCTGACGGCGACAGCCCGGAAGCGAGCGGTGCCCGCGGACTCCGTGGTGGCGGGGAACCGCACCTCGATGCGGTCGTTCGCCGGCACCGTGACGGACCGACCCGCGCTGCCGTCGATCACCAGGTTCGCGGTCTGGAGCACCACGTCGACCTCGACGGCCGCGTCCGTCAGGTTCTGCACGACGATCGGCAGCTCGAAGTCGTCGCCGAAGTTCAGGAATCGCGGGGCCGACGGTCGGACCTGCAGCGGCAACCGGGCCGTGATGTTCGCCTCGCCGGAACCGAACCGGTCGACGCCGTCGACGGCGACGGCCATGAGCCGGTACCGCGTCAGGCTGTCGGGCAGTTCGAGCTCGAGCGTGGCCGACCCGTCGCCGCCAGTGGCGACGTCCGGATCCCAGAGAGCGAGCGCATCGAAGTTCTCCCGCACCTCGATCGGGGCGCCACCGAGACCCTCCCGCTCCGCGCGATAGCCGTTGGCCGAGGTGAGCACTCCCTCGGTCGAATCGTCGAGGAAGTCACCGTCATAGGCGGTGCTCCCGCCGAGGGCGAGGTCCACCTCCTGGAACCGATCGGCCTGCCCCTCCAGCTGAGTCGCGATCTCCGCGTTGAGCCGGGCGGCGAGCTCGATCAGGTCCTCGGGGTCGGCGAGCAGGACCGAGTCACGTGAGCGCTGGAGGCCGTTGCGATCGTCGACGCGCCGGTAGAAGATCTCCAGCGGGTCGAGCAGCTCGTAGCCGGACAGGGCGAGCACGGCCTCGTCGACGGCGATGACCAGCACCTCGGCTCCGACGACCGGCGCGCCGTCGGCGTCCGTGACCGTCACCGCGAGGTCGGTCGACGCGCCCGGCTCGATCGCGTCGATGGCCGGCGCGATCTCGACATCGAGCGTGCGGGTCACCGGCGGCACCAGCACCTCCACCCAGCCCGACGCGTAGGCCGGTTGCGCGGGCAGGTCGGGCAGCACGGTGCCGTCGATGGCGGCGCGATCGGCGACACCGACCAGTTCGATGCCGATTCCGAGGTTCGGCACGTGTTCGTCGAGGATCGCGACCTCGAGGATCGTGTCCGCCTCGGTCATCTCGAAGGCCCGGACCTCATCGATGCCGTTGCGGCTGATCGTCAGCAGGCCGCTGGCGGGGCCGAACGGCGAGGCGACGAAGATCTCCGCCGTGTCGCCGGGGACGTACTCCTGCTTGTCGGGAATGACCGTGGCGTCCTGCAGTTCGAGGCGCCGGGTCGGCAGCGCGTCCCCACCCCGCACCCATGCGCTGAGCTCGGAGCGACTCTCGCGGCCGTCGTCGTCGACCACGGTGCCGGTGAGCCGCCACTGGCCGCCGTGCTCCAGGGCGAAGGAGCACACGACCGGCTCCGTGCCGGAGGTCAGCGAACAGGTCTCCTCGTCCACGACCACCTCGGTCCACGCGCCATCGACCCACTGCGTCTTCACCCGCTCGGCGACGACCGTCGCGGCACGACCAGCGACGGCCTCGCCGTCGATGTCGGTGACGATGAACTCCACATCGAGCCCGTCGCCCTCCCGCACGAACGGCCGGGTCGCCCGCAGACCGATGGTGAGCGCACTCGGGTGGACGAGCACGTCGGTGGTCGACGACCAGGTCTGGCGGTTCACGTCGGTTACCGACGCCGTCGCACTGACCGTCGTCGGCAGTCCCTCGCCGTCGCCGTCGAAGT
>BQJV01000078.1 GCA_021604885.1 Acidimicrobiales bacterium | reverse complement strand
TCTACCAGCAGAACCCGGACCCCGAGAACGGCGACACCGAGCCCGGATTCGTGTGGGACCAGGATCCGAGCGGGGGCAGCCCCCGCGACGGCGTGGAGACCGTGCGGCTGTGGGTCAACCCGATCCCGGACCCATCGGACGACGGTGACGGCGACGGCGACGAGGGCGACGGCGAGTGACGACCGCGTACGACGCGCCCCACGACGAAATCGAGCGGCCCCCGTCCAAGGTGGCGCGGCTCGCGCTGGGCATCGTGGTCCTCGCCATGGTCGCGATGTGGGCCTGGATCTACATCTGGGCACCCCGGGACAATCCCGACCGGCTGAGCAATCGCGCCTTCCCGGAGGTCGTCGAGCCGAGATGTGCGGCGTTGCATGCGGAGATCGACGAGCTGCCGTTCTTCGACACGTCCACGACCATCAGCGAGAAGGCCGATCAGGTCGCCCACGCCACCGAACTGACCGAGCGCCTCGTGTCCGACCTCGAGGACGAGGCGGCGTCGACGACGTTCGACGACCCGGACGACGAGCGCCTGCTCGATCTCTGGTTCGGCGACTGGAACGCGTATCTCGCCGATCGGCACGCCTACGTCCAGCTCCTGCGCGACGCGCCGGCGGACACCCCGCGCGACGAACTCTCCTTCACCCTCACGGAGCGTTCGTCCGGCGGGTTCTACACTCGCACGATCGAGGGGTTCGCGAACGTCAACGACATGTCGTCGTGCCACGTGCCCACCGACATCTGAGGCTCAGCCCAGGAGTCGACGGGCCAGGCCGAGCCCGGTCGCGGCCATACGTTGTGATCCCGGGTCGGCGCCGAGCCCGGGCAGCTCCTCGGGCGTGACCCATCGCTGATCCTGCGACTCGTGGTTCGCGTCGACGGTCGCATTCGCCGGCGCGATGACGAGGAACCGCACGTCGTAGTGGAGGTGGGCGTCCTCCTTGGGCGGGTCGACACGGTGGATGTCGAGGTCGATCGCGATCGGCCACACCCGCAGGCCCTCGATGCCGGTCTCCTCCTCCGCTTCGCGCCGGGCGACGGCGGGGAGATTGGCATCGCCGTCGGCGTGACCGCCCGGCTGGACCCAGATCTGGAGCTTGGTGTGGAAGAGGAAGAGCGTGCGCTCCAACGCCGCTTCGACCACCAGCGCCGAGCCGGTGAGGTGTCCCGGTCGTTCGGTGCGGTCGAGCGGCCGGGGCCGCTCGGCCAGCAGCGAGCGCATCCGCTCGCGCTCGTCGCGTAGGGCGTTGTCCGACACGCCGGCAATCGCGGCCCACGCATCACCGACCCTCGTCGACGCCGCGAGTCGCGCGTCGCCGGCAGTGAGCAATCGAGTGTCAGCGGCCATCCAGGGCGACCCTACCGAGCGTCGTGACCGGTCGTGGGATGGGGACGACTCACCTCGGCGCAGTCCGGCACGGCGAATCGCCAGGGCAGATCCTGACCCTTCGACAGTCCGATCCGCACCCCGACCGCGGGTATCGCCGGTGGGGCCGTGCCGTCGTCACGGATCGACACGCCGAGGTGGGCGCCGGTCAGATCGATGCCGTCGTGCGTGCCGTCGATCGCGAACGCCTGCGCCACCTTCGCCGGCCCGTTCGCGAGGTCGACGTCGCGGCGCGCCCGGGAGCGACGGAGTCGCATCGCCTCGATGCCCCGGATCGGCACGACAGCACGGATCAGCACGGCGCCGGGTGTGCCGGCTCGGTCGGTCACGACGTTGGCGCACCAGTGCATCCCGTAGGTGAAGTACACGTAGAGGTGGCCGGGCGGCCCGAACATCACCTCGGTCCGAGGCGTCACACCCCGGTACGCGTGGCTTCCCGGGTCGTCGGCGCCCTGGTAGGCCTCCGTCTCGACGATCCGACCGGCGACACCCGGGGCCACCAGCACCTTGTTCAGCAGGTCGGGCGCCACCTCGAGCGCCGGGCGCTCGAAGAACCGACGGCCGACACGGCGGCTCACCCGACGAGATGGGCGCGTAGCTCGTCCGGGATCGGCACCGGCGAGAACGCGTCGTGGCTGACGACGACATAGGTGGTGGTCGACTCGATCACACCACGCCCGTCGACGTGACCGGTCGCGGCGACGTCGAAGCTGGTGGTCCCCCAGCGCGACACCGCGAGATCGAGCGTGAGCGTCTCGCCGAAGCGGGCCGGGCCCTCCCAGACGATTTCACTGCGCTTGACCGTGACCTCCCAGCCGAACGTCGTCTCGAAGTCGACATCCATCCCCCGCAGCCATTGATCCACCGCATCGTCGATGTACGCCATGTAGTGGGCGTTGAAGACGATGCCCTGCTGGTCACACTCGCCGTAGCGGATCCGATAGTCGTAGGACGCCATCACCCCAGCGTCGCACGGAAGCGTTCGAGCTGCGCGGCCACTGCGACGGGAGACCCGCCGCCATGGGTGGTGCGCCGCGTGACGGAGACGCCGGGCGTGAGCAATGCCGCGGCATCGGCACCCAGATCCGGGTGGGCGGCGACGAGGTCCGCCAGGGTGCCCTCACCGGCGAGCGCGGCGCGCACCTGCTCCCCCACCACAGCGTGTGCCTGTCGGAACGGCATGCCCCGGCCCACCAGCCATTCGGCGAGGTCGGTGGCGGCGGCGTAGGGCGAGTCCGCCTGCGCCGCCATGGCGTCGGTTCGGAAGGTCGTGGTGGCGAGCATCCCGTCGAGCGCGAGCAGGGTGAGTCGCACGGTGTCGACGGCGTCGAACAGCGGCTCCTTGTCCTCCTGCATGTCCTTGTTGTACGTGAGGGGCAGGCCCTTGAGCGTGGTGAGGAAGCCCGTGAGGTGGCCGACGAGGCGCCCCGCCTTGCCCCGGGCGAGCTCCGCGATGTCGGGGTTCTTCTTCTGCGGCATCATCGACGAGCCGGTGGAGAAGCCGTCGTCGAGTTCGACGAAGCCGAACTCCGTCGACGCCCAGAGGATCATCTCCTCGCCGACCCGGCTGAGGTGCACGCCGAGCAGTGCGAGGGTGAACAGCGACTCGGCGACGAAGTCACGATCGGCGACGGCGTCGAGGCTGTTGTCGAACACGGCGTCGAACCCGAGACTCGCGGCGGTCTGCGCCGGATCCAGGGGCAGCGAGCTGCCCGCCAGCGCACCGGCACCCAGGGCGGACACATTCGTGCGCGCCCGGGCCTCGCGGAGCCGCTCGACGTCACGCTGCAACGCCCATCCGTGGGCGAGCAGGTGGTGAGCGAGCGCGACAGGCTGGGCCTGCTGGAGATGCGTGTAGCCCGGCAGGTAGGCGTCGCCGGCTGCCTCCGCCTGGGCGAGCAGGGTGCGTTGCACGCGGACGACGAGATCGACGATCTCGTCGAGCGCGCCGCGGGTCCACAGCCGCAGGTCCGTGGCCACCTGGTCGTTGCGACTCCGGCCGGTGTGCATCTTGGCGCCGGCAGGTTCGAGCTCCGTGACCCGTCGTTCGACGGCGGTGTGGATGTCCTCGTCGCTCTCGACGACGGCGAACGCGCCGTCGGCGATCTCCGTCTCGACGGCGTCGAGCGCGGCGAGCACGCCGTCGCGCTCGGGCTCGGTCAGCAGCCCCACGTCGCACAGCATCCGCACATGGGCCCGCGACCCGGCGATGTCCTCGCGGAACATCCGCCGATCAAAGGGCAGGGAGTCGTTGAGCGCCTGCAGCGCCTCCGACGGCCCGCCCTCGAACCGACCGTGCCAGAGCTGGCCCCGCTCGGTCACGAGGCACCCCTCTTGCGAGCGAGGTTGCGCAGACGCAGGGCGTTGAGCTTGATGAATCCCTCGGCGTCGGCCTGGTCGTACGCGCCCTCGTCCTCCTCGAACGTGGCGATCTTCTCGTCGAACAACGAGTCGGGCGACTTGCGCCCGGCGACGTCGACATTGCCCTTGAACAGCTTCAGTCGCACGGTGCCGTTCACGTACTCCTGGCTGTGGTCGATCGCGACCTGGAGCATCTCCCGCTCGGGACTCCACCAGAAGCCGTTGTAGATCAGCTCGGCGTACTTCGGCATCAGCGAGTCCTTGAGGTGCGCGACCTCACGATCGAGCGTGATGGACTCGATGGCGCGGTGCCCGCGGAGCATGATCGTGCCACCCGGGGTCTCGTAGGCGCCCCGGCTCTTCATGCCGACGAAGCGGTTCTCGACGATGTCGAGTCGGCCGATGCCGTTGGCGCCGCCGATCTCGTTGAGCTTCGTGAGCACCTCGGCGGGGCTCATGGCGACATCGTCGATGGCGACGATGTCGCCCTTCTCGTAGGTCAAGTCGACGTAGGTGGCCTCGTTCGGTGCGGCCTCGGGCGACACCGACCAGCGCCACATCTCCGACGGCGGCTCGGTGAAGGGATCCTCGAGCGGCCCGCCCTCGAAGCTGATGTGGAGCAGGTTGGCGTCCATCGAGAACGGCGACTTCTTGCCCCGCTTCATCTCGATCGGGATGTCGTGCTGCTCCGCGTAGTCCATGAGCGACTCACGCGAGCCGAGATCCCATTCGCGCCAGGGAGCGATCACCTGGATGTCGGGCGCGAGCGCGTAGGCGCCGAGCTCGAAGCGCACCTGGTCGTTGCCCTTGCCGGTGGCACCGTGGCTGATGGCGTCGGCCCCGTGCTCCTCGGCGATCTCGACGAGACGCTTGGCGATGAGCGGCCGAGCGATCGAGGTGCCGAGGAGATACTCCCCCTCGTAGATCGTGTTGGCGCGAAACATCGGGAACACGAAGTCGCGCACGAACTCCTCGCGCACGTCCTCGATATGGATGCTGCTCTCCGGCACGCCCATCTGGAGCGCCTTGGCCCGCGCCGGCTCGACCTCCTCGCCCTGTCCGAGATCAGCGGTGAAGGTGATCACCTCGGCGTCGTAGGTCTCCTGGAGCCAACGCAGGATGATGGAGGTGTCGAGACCTCCGCTGTAGGCGAGAACGACCTTCATGGGTTCGTGTGCTTTCTCTTCGTGCTGTCGATCAGAGGCCGGCGAGCTCTCGGAGCTGCGCGGCGAGTGCTTTGCCACCGATGGATTCCATAGCGACGACCATGAGCGTGTCGTCGCCGGCGACCGTACCGAGGATCTCCTCGATCCCCGCCCGGTCGAGTGCCGAGGCGACGACGTGGGCCGACCCCGGCGGGGTCCGCAGCACGACGATGTTTGCCGAGCTGGCGACGTCGGCGACCCAGTCGCCCATCACCCGCCGCAGATGCTCCTCGGGCGCGATGCGGTCGACGGGATGCTCCGGGATGGCGTAGACGGTCTCGCCGCCCGGCACCCGCACCTTGATGGCGCCGAGTTCGTCCAGGTCACGAGACACGGTCGCCTGCGTGGCGTGCAGGTCCTCCTGCTCGAGCAACTCCACGAGCTGCCCCTGGTTCGTCACCGCGTTGTCCTCCAACAGCGACGCGATCCGATGCTGCCGCCGCGCCTTACTCACCCCGCCCCCCGCAACAAAAGGTGTCTGACACCTGCAACATCTCGGGCGCGGTCATGACTGTGCCTCGGACATCAGCCAGGAGAGAAGGCCCCGGGCCGCGTGCATGCGGTTGGCGGCCTGCACCCAGATGCGACTGCGGGGGCCGTCGAGCACTTCGTCGACGACCTCTTCGCCGCGATGAGCGGGCAGGCAGTGCAGGAAGATCGCGCCGGCCGACGCGAACCCCATCATCCGTTGATCCACCTGGAAGCCCTCGAAGTCGCGTCGGCGCTGCTCGGCCTCCGCCTCCTGGCCCATCGACGTCCACGTGTCCGCGTAGACGGCGTCGGCGCCGGCCACCGCATCCTCGGGCCGGTCGAAGATCTCCGGCCCACCGTGCGATCGGATGCGATCCAGATCCCGCTCGTTGAAGGTGTACCCCGGCGGCGACGCGATCCGGAACTGCATGCCGCACAACGCCGCACCGATCGCGAGGGAGCGGGCGACGTTGTTGGCATCGCCGACATAGGCGACACTGCGACCCTCCAGCGCGCCGAACTCGCGACGCATCGTCAGCAGATCGGCGAGCGCCTGCATCGGGTGGCCTTCGTCGCACAGCAGGTTGACCACGGGAACCCGGTCCACCGCGGCCATCCGAGCGACCGTGTCGTGGGCGAAAACCCGCGCCCCGATCGCGGCGTGGAAGCCCGCCATGGCATTCGTGACGTCCTCGACGGACTCACGGGTGTCGAGCCCGACCTCGTCGGCCTGGATGTAGACGGGGTGACCGCCGAGCTGCACGACCGCCATCTCCATGGAGTTGCGCGTGCGGGCGGACGGCTTCTCGAAGATGAGCGCCATCCCCTTGCCCGCGAGGACCCGGGCCGGGTCGGCGGTGGACGACAGGTCCAGCACACGCGCCAACTCGACGGACGAGAGATCGTCGATCTCGAGGAAATGACGCATCAGGCGACCTCTTTCGCTTCCAGTACGCCCGCGATGATCGAGACCGCCTCGGCGATCTGTTCGTCGGTGATGATGAACGGCGGCGCCAACCGCAACGCGGTCGGGGTGATGCCGTTGATGATGAGTCCCGCGTCGAGGCACGCTCGGGCGATCTCGGGGCCGGTGCGACCGGCCAGGGCATCGGGGGTCAGTTCGACGCCGAGCAGCAGGCCGGCGCCGCGGATGTGGTCCACGCCGTCCATCGCCGAGAGCCCTGCCCGCAGCGCGGCGCCGCGCTCGCGGACGACCGCCGGCGCATCCATGGCGACGTAGCGGTCCAACGTCGCCCGAGCCGCGGCGAGGGCGAGCGCCTGACCGGCGAAGGTCGAGCCGTGATCGCCGGGCACGAACGCGGCCGCGACGTCGTCTCGGGCCCAGATTGCACCGACCGGCATGCCGTTCGCGATGCCCTTCGCGAGCGTGACGATGTCGGGCCGGATCTCCGCGTGCTGGAAGCCGAACCACTCGCCCGTGCGGGCGAATCCGGTCTGGATCTCGTCCATGATCAGCAGGATGCCCCGCTCGTCACAGATGCGCCGGACGCCCTGCAGGTAGCTCACATCAGCGGGATTCACGCCGCCCTCGCCCTGCACCGGCTCGAGCAGAATGGCGCCGACCTCCGGACTCAGAGCCCGCTCCAGCTCGTCGAGGTCGTTCCATGCGACATGGTGGAAACCCTCGGGCAGCGGCTGGAACGGCTCGTGCTTCTCCGGCTGACCCGTGGCCGCAAGTGCCGCCAGCGTGCGGCCGTGGAACGATCGCATCGCGCTGATGACCACGTGGCGACCCCGGCCCTGGTACTTCCGGGCGAGCTTGATCGCAGCCTCGACGGCCTCCGCACCGGAGTTCTGGAACAGCACCTGCCCCGAACCAGCGTCGATCAACTCGGAGACCCGCTCGGCGACAGGCGCCTGGTGTTCGTTCGCGAAGAGGTTGGACGTGTGGGTCAACGTGCCCGCCTGCGCCGCGATGGCGGCGGCCACATCCGGATCGGCATGGCCGAGCGACGTGACCGCGAGGCCGCACAGGAAGTCGAGATGACGGTTCCCGTCGGCATCCCACAGCTCCGCGCCGGCGCCCTTCACGAAAAGTCGCGGCGGTGACCCGTAGTTGTTCATCAGCGGACTGTGGTCGCCCGTGGCGCCCCACGCCGCGGCTTGCTCGGTCGTCACGCCTCGACTCCCTTCGTGACCATGGTGCCGATGCCCGCATCGGTGAACAGCTCCAGGAGGAGGACGTGCGGAATCCGGCCGTCGAGCATGTGGGCGGAGGTCGCGCCGGCCCTGACCGCCTCGATGCACGCCTGCACCTTCGGGATCATGCCGCCGCCGATCGTGCCGTCGGCGATCAGGCCCTCGAGCGTCGCCACATCGGCCCGGGCGACGATCGACGACGGATCGTCGACGTCGGCGAGCAGTCCGGGAACGTCGGTGAGGTACACGACCTTCTCGGCGCCGAGCGCGCCCGCCAGCGCGCCGGCCACCGTGTCGGCGTTGATGTTATAGGCCTGCCCCTGGCCGTCGCTGCCGATCGTGGAGACCACGGGGATCATGTCCTCGGCGAGCAGCCGTTCGATGATGCCGGGCTGCACGGAGACGACATCGCCGACGAAGCCGAGCGCGGCATCGCGGGGCGCCGCGGTGATGAGGCCACCGTCCTCGCCGGACAGACCGACCGCGAGGGCGCCATGGATGTTGATCGCGCCGACGATGTCACGGCCGACCTTGCCGACGAGCACCATGCGGGCCACGTCGAGCGTCTCCTCGTCGGTGACGCGGAGACCGTCGACGAACTCGCTCTTCTTGCCGAGGCGACCGAGCAGCTCGCCGATCTGAGGGCCGCCACCGTGGACGACGACCGGCTTCAAGCCGACCGAGCGCAGCAGGACGATGTCCTCCGCGAACGTGGCGGCCAGCGCGGGATCGGTCATCGCGTTGCCGCCGTACTTCACGACGACCACCGCCCCGCGGAACTGTTGGATGTAGGGCAACGCCTCGACCAGCGCATCGGCGCGCCGCTCCGGCGAGAAGCCCCGGTCCGGAAGGATCTCGTCACTCGTCTCGGTCATGACCGGTACCCTGCATTGATCTCGATGTAGCCGTGGGTCAGGTCACAAGTCCAGATCGTTGCCGATCCGGAGCCCACGCCGACGTCCACCCGGATCGACACCTCGTCCTCTTGGAGATGGGCGGTCGCCCGTTCCTCGGAGTAGCCGTCGATCACGACGCCGTTCGCCGCGCACTGCTCGGGACCGATCCAGATCGCGAGCTCGTCGCGGTCGGCGGCCTCGCCGGCCTTGCCGACGGCCATCACGATCCGGCCCCAGTTCGCGTCCTCCGCGGCGAGGGCGGTCTTCACGAGCGGCGAGTTGCCGATGGCGAACGCGATCGTCTCCGCCGCGTCATCCGACGCGGCGCCGCTGACGGTGATCTCCACGAACTTCGTGGCCCCCTCGCCGTCGCGCACGATCTGATGGGCGAGGTCGAGCAGCACCGAATCGAGGGCGGCCTGGAAGTCCGGGAAACGCTCGTCGTCGGTCGTGGTGATCTCGTCGTCGATCTGCTCCCCGGTGGCGAACAGGAGCACCGTGTCGCTCGTCGAGGTGTCGCTGTCGACCGTGATGCGGTTGAACGAGCTCGCCACCGACCGGGACAACGCAACCTGGAGGATGTCGGGCGCCACGCCGAGATCGGTGAAGACGAAGGCCAGCATGGTGGCCATGTCCGGCGCGATCATGCCGCTTCCCTTGGCGATCCCGGCGATGTGCGCAGCCGTGCCGGGCACCCGGGCCGAGGCACCCTTGGAGAACGTGTCGGTGGTGCGGATCGCGAACGCCGCGTCCGCCCACGTCCGCGACGTTGCGTTGTCGAGCGAACCGGCGAGAGCCGGGAGGCCCTCGCGCAGCGCATCCTCCGGGAGGGTCTCCCCGATCACGCCCGTCGATGCGAGGAACACGCGATCGGCGTCGATGCCGAGTCCGGCAGCGACCAACTCCGCCGTGAGAGCTGCCGCGGTGTCGCCGGCGCGACCGGTGAAGGCGTTGGCGTTGCCGGAGTTGCAGACGACCGCCCGCGCCGTGCCATCACCTTCGGCGAGGATGCGCCGACACCAGTCGACCGGGGCCGACGGGCAGAGGCTCTGCGTGAACGTCCCCGCCACCGTCGTTCCCTCGGCCAACGCGGCGAGGAAGAGATCGGCGCGCTTCTCGTACTTGATGCCGGCCGCGTGGGTGGCCAGCTGCAGGCCGGCGATCGGCGGGAGCTCGGGAAACGCTGCGGGAGCGAGCGGTGAGGTGTCGGTCATCTCGTCCTCGTCGATCTACGGGTAGAGGCCGGCCGACGCCAGCCCGGTGGACTCGGGAAGACCGAGGACGGCGTTGGCGCACTGCACACCCTGACCGGAGGCGCCCTTCACCAGATTGTCGAGCGCACCGATCGCAAGGACCGTGCCCGTCCGCTCGTCGACCCGGGCCGTGAGATGCACACTGTTCGAGCCCAGCGTGGCCTTCGTGGAGGGCGACCGTTCCGAGACGACGACGAAGGGCTCGTCGGCGTAGGCGTCCTGCAGGCATGCCATCACGTCGCCGGTGGTGGGCGCGCCGACGGGCCGGCCGTAGCAGGTCGCGAGGATGCCCCGGTTCATCGGCGCCATGTGCGGCGTGAAGAGCACCTGGGCGTCCGTCTGTGCGTGCCGACCGATCGCCATCTCGATCTCAGGCGTGTGGCGATGGTCGAGGAGGCCGTAGGCCGTGAAGTCCTCGTCGATCGTGCAGAAGGTGGTGTTGGGCTTCGGTGGCCGCCCCGCGCCCGATGCGCCGCTCGCGGCGTCGACGATGATCCCGGTCGGCTCGATCAACCCGGCCCGCAGCAGCGGCGCCAGCGTGAG
>BQJV01000077.1 GCA_021604885.1 Acidimicrobiales bacterium | reverse complement strand
CGAGGTCCACCGGATCGCCGAGATGATCCGCTCCTGGGAGCCCACGGTGCTGACCGTCGACACTCGCGTCACCAACCACGCCTACCGCAGCGGCACCGCCCGCGGCTTCCAGGCGACCCTCGAGGCCGGCACCGCCGTGCTCGTCGACGACGCCGGCGTTCCCCGAGTGCGCTGCGCCTGCGGCAACCCGCTCCTCCCGCCCCAGCCGGTCGGCGAGGACACGCCGGAGGAGACGCCGACCCAGGTCCCGGTCACCACGACCACCACGGTTCCCGCCGAGACACCCACTCAGACACCCGAGCAACGTCCGGTCGACTTCTGCTCGACCTGGGACGCCGTGCGCCCCACGATGGTCGGCGGCCCGTCGGGCACCGGTCCCGAGGCCATGGCCGAGTACTTCCAGCGGCTCGTCGACGGCTTCGATCAGCTCATCGCGGCGGCGACGGCGACGCCGGGCTTCCCGACCGACGCCCTCACCGACATCACGGACTATCGCAACGCAATCGCCGCGGCGGACCCGGCGAGCCCCGGTCCCGGCCCCGACGACGCATTGCTCGGCGCGCGGGTCGAGGACTTCCTGACCGACTACTGCGGCGACACGGACGACGAAGCTGCGCCGACCGAGGGCGGCGGCGGCAACTGCGGCAGCATGCAGTTCGCCCTGCTCGTCCTGCTCGCCGAGGATCTGGGCATCGACCATGCGGCCACGTCGCAGCCCTACGTCGATGCCATGAACGCACTCGTGAACGGCTTCGATCCGGGCCCGGAGTTCGACGTGTCGGACCTCTCGATCATGCTCGCCAACGAGGAGATCGGGTGCCAGGGCGCCCAGGCGATGCAGGAGCTCGTGATCGCCCATGGCTACGGCCCGCTCATCGAAGGCACCGAGCTCGGCGCCTGATCGACCGTCCGAAGCCGGCGAACCCCACCCCTTGGTTCGGCCTCCGGGCCGCCGACGGGTGGGGTGAGGGCGTTCCCCATGACCGATTCCACCCCGAACCAACCTGACGATGCCGCGTTGGTCGCGACCATCCGAGCCGGCGACCCCGCCGCCTGGGGCCCGGTCTTCGACCGCCACCGTGATCCGGTGTGGCGGCTCGCCTACGGGGTCGTGCGCAGCCGGGCCGACGCCGAGGACGTGGTCCAGGCGACATTCCTCAAGGCCGTCGAATCGCTCGACCAACTCCGCGACCCGGGTGCCCTCCGCCCGTGGTTGCTCTCGATCGCCCGACGCCGCGCGCTCGACACCGTGCGCCGCCGTCGCGAGGTCGCCCATGATCCCGGCGATGGAGACTGGGTCGATGCCGCGGTGAACGGTGCGCCCGACCTGGTCGAGGGGATCCGGCAGGATGAACTCACTCGCCTCGTCGCTGCCGCGTTCGACGGACTCGAGCCACGTGACCGAGCCGCCCTCGAGCTCGCCGAACGCCAGGAGCTGTCCGGCGAGGAGCTTGCCGAGGCGCTCGACGTCACCCGCGACAACGCCTACCAACTCCTCCACGCGGCCCGTGGTCGCTTCGAGGCGTCGGTGGCATCGCTGGTCGTCGCCCGGCAGGGTCGCGCCGCCTGCGACGAGTTGGACCTCATGCTCGACGGATGGGACGGCGAGCTCACGCCACTGCTCCGCAAGCGCCTGGCCCGGCACCTGAAGTCGTGCTCGACCTGTGCGGAGACCAAGCGGCTACGGGTCTCGCCGGCGGCGTTGCTCGCCGTGCTCCCCGTCGTCGCGATGTCGACCCTGGCCGTCGACCAGAGCCGGGCCGCGGCGATGGACGCGGCCGTGGGCACACCCAAGGGCGCCACCCCCACGCCGGCCGCGACCGGCGGCGTGTCGCTGGGCGTCAAGGTCGCGGCAGTGCTCGCGGTGCTCGGTGTCGGCATCGGCGCCGCCCTGGTGCTGGCTGCGGACGACACCGACCCACCCGCCGTCGCAGCCCGCGAGGTGACGCCGGATCCGCCGGTCGCCGACGAGCCCGTGCTGGCTCCGACGACGACCACCGCCGCGGTGTCGACCACCGCCGCGCCCGCCGACTTCTGCACGGTCGCCGGCGAACTCATCGACGTGGCCGCGGGCGGGCCGCAGACAGCCTCGCCGGAGGGCGTGGTCGCCTACGTCACTGTCGTCGACGAACATCTTCAGCGGCTCGTTCTGGCCGCCGGCGAGGAGGCGTCACCCGAGATGAAGAAGTACGCCGCGGCCTACGGCGAACTCCTCGGGCTGTCCGCCGACGAGATCGCCACCGCAGGCGGCGACGACGAACTGATCGCTCTGCGCGACGCGTTCGAGGACCAACTCAGCGCCAAGTGCGGCTGACGGTCAGGTCGTCGCGTCGACGTCCTTCGCCGCGTCGTCGAGGACGATCGTGTCGGTCAGGTCGACCCCTTCGATCGGGTCATCGGCGAGCACGCCCTTCTCGCGCATCTTGGTCACGATCTTGTCGGTCACCATGTCTCGCGTGTCGGCTGGCATGCGGTCCGGGAATCGATCGTTGAGCTTGTCGCGGGCCTCGGTCGCGGTCAGGTCCTGCCAGTCGGTGCGATCCGTCGATCGCTTCTTGATGATCAGGGCCAGCAGTCCGAGGACGCCTGCGAGGAGTAGAAGCTTCTTCATTGGGGGAACCTCCGGTTGGTGTCCCCCAACCTAGGTGTCACCCATTGGCCAAGAAAGGGGCGGAGGTCCCGTTCACGCTGCGCGCGCCGGGGCCGCGGTGTGGCACGATCCAGGCGAACCGCCGACGAGGAGATGACCATGAGCGACGACCAAGCGTACGAGCCGAGCACCTGGGACTGGGTGGCCGATCAGGTCGCCGCCTACGAGGCCTCGGGAGGCACCGAGGCGAACACGTTGATGGACACCGGCATCCCGATCGTCGTGACGACCATGGTCGGCCACAAGTCCGGCAAGATCCGCAAGGTGCCGCTGATGCGGGTCGAGCACGAGGGCGAGTACGCCCTGATCGCGTCGAAGGCCGGCATGCCGAACCATCCGGGCTGGTACCACAACCTCGTCGATGCCTCCCACGTGCAGGTGCAGGACGGCCCCGAGCCCGGCAACTACACGGTCCGCGAGGTCTCCGGGGACGAGCGCGACGAGTGGTACGCCCGTGGCGTCGCCGTCTACCCGGACTACGCCGACTACGCCGTGTCGGCCGCGGAGCACGGGCGCACGATCCCGGTGTTCGTCGCCACGCCGGTCGACTGAGCACGGTGCCGTCGGTCGACGACCTCCATCGCGCCATCGAGCGCGACGGCTACGTCGTCATCGAGGACGCCATTCCCTCGGATCGCCTCGACGCGCTCACGGATGACCTCGCCCGGCTCGAGCGGGAGTTGGACGCTCGACCGGCGGACAACTCCTTCGAGGGGGAGGCGACCGTGCGGTTGTACAACCTGCTCGCCCACGGCGGTCCGTGGCCGGAGGTTGCGGTCCATCCGACCGTGCTCCCGCTGGCGGAGAAGGTGCTCGGCGGCGAGATCCTCGTCTCGACTCTGTCCTCCATCGCGATCGCGCCCGGGGAGACGGCACAGCCGATCCACGCCGACGACCAGGTGATGCCCCTCGCTCGGCCGCACGTGCCGACGGTCTGCAATTCGATGTGGGCGCTCACCGACTTCACGGAGGCCAACGGCGCCACCCGCGTCGTTCCCGGCAGTCACCTCCTCGACCACGCGCCAGAGTTCGGCGTGGAGCACGATTCGATTCCGGCCGAGATGTCGCGGGGTTCGATCCTGGTGTGGACCGGCAGCCTGTGGCACGGCGGGGGAGCGAACACGACCGACGAGACGCGCGTCGGCATCGCGATGAACTATTGCGCCGGTTGGATCCGCCAACAGGAGAACCAGCAGCTCGGCATTCCCGCCGAGACCATGGCGACGTTCTCGCCCGAGCTCCGAAAGCTGTGTGGGCTCGGGGTCTACCGGGGCCTCATCGGCCACATCGACAAGCGCGTGCCCGCCGAGCTGCTCCACGGTGACGACCCGCGAGCGGAACATCTCTTCGACACGAGCTGAGCCCGGATTGGGCCGAGCCGCCACCCGGCGGGCGCTACCGTTCGGGCCACGGCGAGAGGGAGTGGCGTGCGATGACGAGAGCGATGACGTGGATGGCGGGGCTCGTCGCTCTCGCACTGACGGCGGCAGCCTGTGGTTCTCACGACAGCGAGATCGAGGACCTCGTGGCGGCGTTCGACGATCCGCCCGCGTCGGCCGCGGCAACCCCCGGCGATGGTGACGAGCCGTCGACCGGTGCGGACTCGACGACGTCCACAACCACCACGACGGCGTCGAGTTCGACGACCTCGACCACCGTTGCGCCGACCACGACCGAGCGTGGCGGGCCGACGGGCGCGGTGGGAGATCCGTTCGCGTACGACGCGGTCGCAGCGGTGCAGCTGGACAGCTTCGGTGACGCCGACGGCTCGATCTGGAACGTGGTCGTGTCACCGCCCACCGACGTGACCGCTGCGGTGCTCGCCACGAACCAGTTCAACGACCCGCCTCCCGACGGGATCGTGTTCGCGGGTTTCCGGGTGGCGCTGACCCTGGCGTCGGCACAGAAGGAACCGCTGTCGCCCTCGTTCAACTTCTCCTGGGAGATCCTCGGCGGTGCCACGGCGACGGCGTACGACGCCTTCACCGTCGAGTTGGAGGGGTTCGGCTGCGGGGTCACCCCGGACGACTTCAACGACTTCAGCGAGGTCTACGTCGGCGGCACGCTCGACGGGCTGGTCTGCATACCGCTTCCGAGTGAGGATCTAACCGATCCGGGAACGACGGTTGCGATCCGCCACGTGTCGGACAGCCGATCAGTGTTCGCCGCGGACGGCTTGCCGGGCGTCGCCGCGCCGGTGCCACCGCCGCCGGACGACATCGGTTCGGGGTCGGGAGACGGCACGAGGGTCGCACCCCACCCGTTCGGCGACGCGGTCGACATCACGCTCGACACGTTCGGCGACGCCGACGGATCGGTGTGGTCCGTCGAGATCGCCCGCCCCGAGGACATCACCGACGCGGTCCTCGCGGACAACCAGTTCATCGAACCGCCTCCCGCCGGCGTGCGCTACATCGGGTTCGAGGTCAGCATGCGCCTGCTCGACGCCGGCAAGGAACCGCTCGCGCCCGGGTTCAACTTCAGCTGGGAGCTGCTGGGTGGCGAGACGCGGGCCGTGTACCGAGCCGGCACCATCGACACCGGGAACTTCGGCTGCGGTCCGGTCCCGCAGGGGTTCGACGACTTCACCGAGATCTTCATCGATGGTGTCCTCGAGGGGTGGGTCTGTATCCCGCTCCCTGCCGAGGACATCGAGCATCCGTCGACGCAGGTGGCCATCCACCACAGCGCGGATTCACGGTCGGTCTTCGGCCAGGCCGCCTGAGCGGCGACCCGGCCGTCGGACCGTCAGTCGAGGACTGCCACGTAGAACCGCGCGAGGAACGCCGCCATCTGCTCGCGCGTCACGAAGTCGTCGGGGCCATAGGTGGTCGGCCCCGTGCCGGTCGTGATCTCGAGGCCGAAGATCCGCTTGATCCACACGTCGGCGTAGTTGCCCGGCATGTCCGTGAAGGGCACGGCCACCGCCGGAGCGTTCGCCCCGTGGATCGCCAGCCACAAGCGGCCGAGGAAGGCGGCCATCTGCTCACGAGTCACGATGTCGTCCGGCGAGTAGGTCGTGTCCGACGTGCCCGTGGTCACATCGAGACCGAAGATGCAGCGGATCGGATCGTCGGCGTAGTTGCCGGGCATGTCGGTGAACGGCACGACCGCGAGCGGGCAGACCGTGTTGGTCATGGCTTCGTAGAGACGGGCCATGAAGGTCGCCATCTGCGCCCGGGTGACGAAGCCGTCGGGGGCGTAGAGGTTGCCGCCGATCCCGGTCGTGACATCCAGGTTGTAGATGCAGGTGACCGAGTCATCCGCGTAGGACGAGGCGGGCACGTCCGTGAACGGATCGGCCGTGTCGTCACACTCGGGACCGGTGAAGGCGAGATCGACCTCGTCGAACGACGTGTTGCCGTCCTGGTCGGTCACGGTGAGGCGAACGGAACCGGTCGTCGGTTCGATGCACCACACGGATGCGGTCGCGCTCCACGAGTCGGAGATGGTGCAGAGGTCCGGAGCATCGGTCCAGTGGTACGACGAGATGTCGCCCCAGGCGTCGCTCGAGTCGGTTCCGTCGAGGGAGACGGACGCCGCGCCGGGTGACGCTGCGGGGTCCGCGGCTGCGGCCCGCAGCGCGTCCTCCAGCACGACCAACGACGGATCGCCGTCCGCGCCTTCGAACTGACCGAACACGAGGAGCTCGTCTCCGGGCAGCAGAACCGCGCTCAGGTCGTCGAACTCGAGACTGCCCTCGAACTCGGGGTCGTCGACCGCCAAGGGCAGGCCGACGAGGTCCTCGACGCGCCAACCGGTGCTCGTCTTGCGGGAGACGGCGACGCCGCCGCTCGCGTTCTCGTCCACCCAGACGATCATCGGGTAGCCGGCATCGTCGAACAGGATGTCGGCGATACCGTCGTCGGCCAGTTCGGCGAGGTCGTGGTCGGCGTCGTCGGTGTGAATGGTCCAGCCACTGCCGCTCTGTTCGGCGATCAGGAGGCCCTTGATGTGCTGCTCGAAGGCCACCCAGACCGTGCCGTTCGGCGCGATCCCGACGACGGGGTCGTACGGCTCCTCGTAGTCCTCGGTCCAGATGGTCGAGTTGACCCAGGTCGCGCCGTCGCTCGACTCGGCGATCCTGGTCTCGTAGTCGCTGTCGTTCGTGTACGCGACCCACAAGGTGCCGTCATCGCCCTGGGCGAACGCGCCGTGGCGCAGCGACGGGTCGCCGTCGTCAACGCGGGCTTCGGTCCAGCTGCTGTTCGCCTCGCGGATCGCGATGCGGACCTCGTCGTTGATGGACTCCGCGTACACGATCGCGAGCCGGCCGTCGTCGAGCTGCAGCGCGGTGGGCGTCTCGCCGACGTCGGTGCTGGTTCCGTCGCCGTCGTCGTCGACGAGCGAGTCGGACCAAGAGCCGGGGCTCCCGGTCACGATGCGGAGTTCGTTCCCGGTCGTGTCGTAGTAGGCGATCACGAACGAGCCGTCCTCGAGCTGGATCAGGTCGAGGTCGTCATCCGGATCTCCGGTGGTCGGGACGGGGCTCGTGACCCAGGTCCCGGCTTCGTTGCGGCTGGCGAAGAAGAGCGTCTCGTTGTCGGCGTCGGTATAGGCGACCGCGGGATGGCCGTCCTGCTGCACGATGCTCGCGGCGCGCGCCCCGATGTCTTCGCTGACGGCGGCGGACCCGTCGTCGATCACGGTCATGACCGACCGGATGGCGGACGGTTCGGCCCGCACCAGCACCGTGTCGTCGCCTTCGGCGGTGACCTGAATCATGTACGTCTCGCCGGCGGTCAGCTGGAGGGCGACCGCGGGCCGGCTCTCGTTGCTGAGCGACGTGCAGTTGAGCAGCGTCAGATCGTCGACGCTGTCGCCCGTGTAGACGGCGAGTTCGCCTCCGGCGTCGCTGCGCCGCTCGATCAGCCAGCTGCGGGTGGTCGGCGGGCGGAAGGTGAACCAGGCGGATCCGCTCACGTTCGCCTCCACGCCGCAGTCGGTGTTCTCGCCGGTTTCCGTGGTCGTGGAGTCCACATCGGCGATGGCCGCCGCGGCAACATCACTGCCAGCGGCGAAGTCGAGTGCCGCGGCATCCGCGAAGTCGTCGGTCGCGGCGCCGACCTTCAGCACGCCGATGCCGCCCTGACCGATGCTGACGGTGGACTCGTCCTCGTAGTGGGACACCTGGTAGTAGCGCGTCTCGTCCTCGGCGAACGTGACGGTGGCGGCGCCGTCGTAGCTCTCGTCGGTGTCGTCGGAGCACTCGGGGCTCGCGTCGGTCAGATCGGTGAACCAGCCGCCGTAGCTGTCGTAGTTGGAGCCGGTGATGTAGCCGACATAGTCGCCGGCCTCGGGCGCGGTGAACTCGAACCACACCGTTTCCTCGGCTTCGCAGAACTCCTCGTCGGTCTCTGCCGTTGCGTCGGTGACGTTGAAGCGCTGCTCGATGCCGAGCGTCAGTTCGATCGCATCCGCGATGTCGTCGTTCGCGGCCGGCGCCGCGCTCGCAAGCGTTGCACCGCCTACCGCCATGATCGCGATGACCGCGAGAGAAGCGCTCAGGCGCCGCCGAATTCGTCCGTTGGACATGTCCCACCTCTGGTTGTCGAGCGCGGCCACACGGCCGTTCGATGCAGATCACTTCGGCGCATGGGTCGCCGACTTGAATACCGGCGACGCAGCGTGGCGTTCGTGGTCAGTCGATCGCGGCTTGGAGATCGGTCACCGCGAACGTGACGTCGGTCGTCAGCGTGACCTCACCCCAGATCTGCCAGCCCGTCGGATTACGGTCCGTCTGCTGCCAGATCGTCCAGGTGGTCGTCGCCGACCCAGGGAACGGGCCGCCATCGGCGGACTCGAACGCGTAGGCGCACTCAGTGGCTTGACGCTCGCCCCGGTCCGCTCGCCACACGTTGGTGGCATCGCCGACGCAGACGTGTCGATCGCCGTTCCCGAGATTCCAGGTGACGTCGCGAAAGACCGGGCGCACCGTCGCCCACACCGGGCCGGCTTGGGCGGAGACTGCGTCGTAGTCGAGCTGACTGGTCACCGCGAGCCAGGTCGGGACACCGACGACATGGTGCGTCGCCGGCGCCGTCGCGATCACCGGCGCCTCGAACGTGATCCGCTCGACCGCGAACGCGGCGACCGTTTGCGTGGTGATGGCCGGACCGGGCTGCGCGGCGGTCGGATCGTGGACCACGACGATCGGGTAGGTCGGGTCGTAGGGCTCGAGATACGGATGGCGCCCCGGCTCCCAGCACGACCACAGGTAGGTCTCGCCGATGATCGGGTCGGCCGCGACGAAGTCGATCACCTGGTGGCCGCCGACCTCGACCGCGAAGTAGCCACAGCGCAGCCGCGGACCGTCATAGGGCACGCCCGGGCCGGATGTGACGTCGATGGTGCCCGGATACGCCGCCTCGACGGTGAGCACGCCGTCATCGACGTCGATGCCGGTGTCCTGCGCGCCTGCCGATGCCGGCCAGGCCAGCAGAACGAGGCAGAGGGCGATCCTCCGAGGTACGCGAAAACTCATGCGCGAGAAACTAGATCAAAATCAATGAAAAGCAAGGAAAAGACGTCAATCTTCTTCCGAGGGTCGGAGGACCCGGACCGATGAATGGGTCAATCGGCCCACGACTTGTGACGAAGGAACGCCATGCCGCTCGTGCTCGCCGTGGAGGATCCGTCTGTTGCCGGCGCGCGCGGCGGCGACGCGCTGGCTTGGGCAGATCTCTACGAGCGGTTCCAGCCGGTCCTGCTTCGCTATCTGGAGGTCGTCGCGCCCGACGAACTGAACGACATGGATGCGGTGTGGCGGCGGGCCGGGCGAGCCCTGGCCGGCCAGCCCGAAGGCGTCGATCCGCTCGTCTGGCTCCTGCGCGTCGCTCGGGACGGTCGAGTGCTGTGTCCCTCACCGGAGGACACGGACGATCCGACGATCAAGCGAATCCGAAGTCTTCGACCACTCGACATGGACGTCATCGCCCTGCGGGTGATCGCCGGACTCTCCGACGAGGACGTTGCCGTTGTGACCGGTCGTCCGATCGAACGAATCCGGATGGCCGGGCACCGAGGCGTCGCCAAGCTCGTCGACGAGGGAGCCGCATGACCGTCAGCCCGTACTCCGACGCTGCGGCGATCCTCGACGCGGCCGCCTCAGGTGAGCGAGCACTCGGTTTCGAGGCGGTGGGCGATCTGCTCGTCGATCTCGGCCGGACGACCTCCATTTCCAACGGCGAAGCAATGCGCAGCTCGGCGGTGGCCGCGGCATCGGCCGCCTCCGCTCCCGGGGCGATGGCGGGCGTGATCGGATTCCTCAAGCCGGCGGTCGTCATTGTCGGCATGAGCATCGCGGCGTTCGCCGTGGGCATGTCTCTGCGCTCGCCCGCCGGTCCCGGCACCGTGACGATCCGTCCCGCAACTGCGGAGCCGGTCGGTGCGGAGCGGATCGTCGAGAGCGTCCCCGGCACCGAACCGTCAGACGACATGATCACCGACACCGCCGGATCGGTCCCGGACAACAGCACCGGGACCGACGGCGACGCGTCGAGCGGGGCAGCAGCGGCGTCGAACGTCCCGACGTCCGACGGCTCGTCCGACACGACGGGCACGAGTGCGGCGCCGCCGACCAGTGGTCCGACGACGTCGGTGCCCCCGTCGACCACGACCGCGGATCCGGTCGACTCGACGACCTCGTCGACGAGCACGACCACGACCACGACCACGAC